>JBGPTQ010000137.1:0-5695 GCA_041490725.1 Allostellaceae bacterium
CCATCCGGGGTCCTACGAGACGCGCCCTCCAGGCGCTCCTCAGGATGAGGATAATTCTTTGATAACATTAACAAAAATCCTCATCCTGAGGAGCCCCGCGCAGCGGGCGTCTCGAAGGATGCACCGTCTGAATCCAGCCCTCAGCTGCGGTAGCTGCCGTTGATGTCGACATAGCCATGGGTCAGGTCGCAGGTCCACACCGTCGCCCGGCCGCGGCCGATGCCGATGTCGACGCCGATGCGGATGTTCCGGCCTTTCATGTGCGCGGCGACCGGCCCTTCGTCATAGCCCGGCACCGGGCCGCCCTGCGCGGCGATCTCGATACCGCCGATCGAGATCGACAAGCGGTCGCGGTCGGCCTTCTCGCCGGCCTTGCCGACCGCCATGACGATGCGGCCCCAATTGGCGTCGCCCGCGGAGATCGCGGTCTTGACCAAGGGCGAATTGCCGATCGCCAGGCCGATGCGCCGCGCCGCCCGCGCGCTGGCGGCGCCCTTGACCTCGATCGTGACGAATTTCTCGGCGCCCTCGCCGTCGCGCGCGATCTGCTGCGCGAGATCGATCATGACCCGGTCGAGGGCGCCGCGGAAGTCGGCGAGCCGGCGATCGGAGGGGCTGATGACCGGCGCGTGGCGCGCTTGTTGCGTCGCGCAGAAGAGCACCGTGTCGCTGGTCGAGGTGTCGCCGTCGACGGTGATCGAGTTGAACGAGCGTACCGTCGCCGCCGACAAGAGGGGCTGCAGCACGGCGGCCGGCAATGCCGCGTCGGTGAAGACATAAGCCAGCATCGTCGCCATGTCCGGCCCGATCATCCCCGAGCCCTTGGCGAAACCGTTGAGCCGCACGCTCGTGCCGGCGATCGTCGCGGTCGCGGTGGCGCCCTTGGGGAAGGTGTCGGTCGTCATGATCGCGCGGGCCGCCGGCTCCCACGCCTCGGCGGCGAGGGCCGGCACGATTTTGGGCAAGGCATCGACGATTTTCTGCACCGGCGGCGGCTCGCCGATCACCCCGGTCGAGGAGATGAACACCTCTTTCGGGTCGCATCGGAAGAGCTTGGCGGCGGCCGCCGCGGTCGCCAGGACCGCCTCCTGGCCGGTGCGGCCGGTGAAGACGTTGGCATTGCCGGAGTTGACGACGATCGCGCGCGCCCGGCCGCCCGGGAGGCAGGCTTGGCACCATAGCACCGGCGGGCCGGCGGTCAGCGAGCGGGTGAAGACGCCGGCGATGGTGCTACCCGGCGCCAGCTCGGCGAGCATCATGTCGTTGCGGCCGGTGTAGCGGATCCCGGCCGCATAGGCGGCAAGGCGCACGCCGGGGATCGGCGGCAGCTCGGGAAAGCGATCGGGAGCAAGCGGCGAAAGTGCGGCCATCGATCAAATCTCCGGGGGCGCGCGGCGCGCGGCGACATCTTGCATATCGAGACCAGCGGAACAAGCCGCCCGCCGCGCATCGATCAGCGATCGTATGGGGCGCCTGCACCGCTCGCTATGCAATTTGGTTGGCAAACCGGGTGACGGATTAAAATTTCGATGAAAATTGCTCATGTTAGCTAAACATAGAAATCTGTCCTTAACCGTTTGCAACTCAGGTTGCCGCCGCTCGAAAAGCACCAAGAACCTTGCAAACAGCCCGAGATGTCAGAACTTTTGATCGATGATACCGGTACGGTGTGGCCGGCAGAGCCGGAGATCATCGCTCGCCGTTTTGGCTTGCGACACCCGCGTGATTTCGTGTTTCGGGCGATAGATCGCGGGTTTGTCTTTATCACGCTCGGCGAGTACGGCGTGCGTGTCGCGCTTCGACCGCAGTTCGTCTCCCGATCGGCGGTTTCTCGTTTGTTTGGCATTATCGGCCGGCGAAACCCGGCGCGCCTCGCCGTTGCGCGTGATGCGCGCCTGTCGTCATGGGAGCTCATCGTCGGCGCTGAGCGCGCGATCGCGCGGATCGAGCGGCTTATAGCCGAGGCGCGGAGCCCGTCGCCGCGACCGCTGCTCACGGCCCAGCGCCTGCCCCTGGAGCGCTGCCTCGATGTCGGCGGAGGGCAGCTGTTTCCGATGTTGGAAGCCTGGGTGCAACGCCAAGGTCGCTGGGAGCCGGATCTCCATGGGCGCCTGGTGGAGTGGAAGCTGTTGCCGGTCACGGTGATCTCTGAGCAGCCGCGCGCGTCAGAGCGGGTGCGGATCCGACACTGGGGTGCAAACCTCACGATGTTCGGTAGAGAGTGGACACGCGTCGCGCCGGGCCGCGATTTCGAGGATCAGCCCAACGTCGAGGTCGGCCGGTGGCGCGCCGCGATGCTAAGAGAGATGGCTGCCGACGGTGTGCCGCGGTACACGATATCAGATCTCGTGTTGCGCCGGACTGATCGGGGGCTGACGCGTTTGACATTCTTCCGGCTGGCCCTGCCGTGGCGGACATCCGACGGGGCGGTGCTCGTGACGGCAAACAACGTCGCACGTCGCAGGGTGCTCCTGGAGCGGCCGAACCCGGCGAATTGACACCCCGGCGCCGCGCGCCTATCTCTGAACCGTCGCCGTGCGCTCCTTTTTTCTCCATCCTCTCCCCTTTCCGAGGTTCCCATGTTCGGCGCCTTAGCCCGGCGTCTGTTCGGCTCGGCCAATGATCGCTACATCAAAAGCCTCGGGCCGCTCGTCGCACAGATCAACGAAATCGAGCCGGAGCTGGAAAAGCTGTCGGACGAGGCGCTGCGCGCCCGCACCGCCGAATTCAAGGAACGGCTCGCCGAAGGCGCCGAGCTCGACGATTTGCTGGTCGAGGCGTTTGCCACGGTGCGCGAGGCGGCCAAGCGCACCCTGGGGCAGCGCCATTTCGACGTGCAGCTGATGGGCGGGATCGTGCTGCATCGCGGCATGATCGCCGAAATGAAGACCGGCGAAGGCAAGACCCTGGTTTCGACCCTGCCGGTCTATCTGAATGCGCTGACCGGCAACGGCGTCCACGTCGTCACCGTCAACGACTATCTGGCGGGCCGCGACGCCGAATGGATGGGCCAGATCTATCGCTTTCTCGGCATGAGCGTCGGCTGCATCGTCCACGACCTCGACGATTATCAGCGCCAGCAGGCCTATCTGTGCGACGTCACCTACGGCACCAACAACGAGCTGGGCTTCGATTATCTGCGCGACAACATGAAGTTCCGGCTCGAGGAGATGGTCCATCGGCCGTTCCATTACGCGATCGTCGACGAGGTCGATTCGATCCTGATCGACGAGGCGCGCACGCCCTTAATCATTTCCGGGCCGACCGAGGACAATTCCGAACTCTACATCCAGGTCAACAAGCTGATCCCGGCGCTGGATCCCGACGATTATGAGAAGGACGAAAAGCAGCGCACCGTCGCCCTGACCGATTCCGGGGTCGAGAAGATCGAGGCGCTGCTGCGCGACAGCGGCTTGATGAGCGACGGCACCCTCTACGACATCCACAATGTCTCGCTCGTCCATCACGTCAACCAGGCGCTGCGCGCCCACAAGCTGTTCGCGCTCGACACCGACTACATCGCCAAGGACGACAAGATCGTCATCATCGACGAGTTCACCGGGCGGATGATGGAGGGAAGGCGCTATTCCGAGGGGCTGCATCAGGCGCTCGAAGCCAAGGAAGGCGTCACCGTCCAGAACGAGAACCAGACGCTCGCCTCGATCACCTTCCAGAACTATTTCCGCATGTATCCCAAGCTCGCGGGCATGACCGGCACCGCGATGACCGAGGCGGCCGAATTCGGCGACATCTACCGGCTCGAGGTCATCGAGGTCCCGACCAACGAGCCGTGCATCCGCGCCGACAACGACGACGAGGTCTACCGCACGACGCGCGAGAAATACGACGCGATCGTCGCGCAGGTGGAGGAGTGTCGGAAGCGGCAGCAGCCAATGCTCGTCGGTACCGTCAGCATCGAGAAATCGGAGGCGCTCGCCGCACTCTTCAAGAAGCACAAGATTGCACACAACGTCTTGAACGCGCGCTACCACGAGCAGGAGGCCTACATCATCGCCCAGGCCGGCCGGCCGGGGTGGGTGACGATCGCCACCAACATGGCCGGACGCGGCACCGACATTCAATTGGGCGGCAATCTCGATATGTGGCTCAAAAGCGAGCTCGCGACGATCGAGGATCCCGCCCTGCGCGAGGCGCGCGCGGCAGAGATCCGCGCCGAGATCGACGCGGCGCGCGAGGTGGTGCGCCAGGGCGGCGGGCTTTTCGTGGTCGGCAGCGAGCGGCATGAGAGCCGCCGCATCGACAACCAGCTGCGCGGCCGGTCCGGGCGCCAGGGCGATCCCGGCGCGTCCAAATTTTTCGTCTCGCTTGAAGACGATCTGATGCGGATCTTCGGCTCCGAGCGGATGGATTCGATGCTGCAACGGCTCGGCCTCAAGGAGGGCGAGGCGATCATCCATACCTGGGTCAACAAGGCGCTCGCCAAGGCGCAGCAGAAGGTCGAGGCGCGCAACTACGACATCAGGAAGCAGCTCTTAAAATACGACGACGTGATGAACGACCAGCGCAAGGTCGTCTACGAGCAGCGCCGCGAGATCATGAATGCGCGCGACGTCGCCGCAACCGTTGCCGACATGCGCAGCGATTCGATTTCCGAGTTGACCGCGCGCGCGATCCCGGACAACGCGCTGCCCGAGCAATGGGACATCGCCGCGCTGCACGCCGAGTGCTTGCGGCTTTTGGCGCTCGATCTACCGCTCGCCGAATGGGCCAAGGAGGAAGGCATCAATTCCGACACGGTCGAGGAGCGGATCGTCGCCGCGGCCGACCGCAAGATGGCCGAAAAGGCCGCCAATTATGGCGCCGACCTGATGCGCATGGCCGAGAAGAGCCTCCTACTCCAGCTCCTCGACCAGATCTGGAAGGATCACCTCCTGTCGCTCGATCATCTGCGCCAGGGGATCAATCTGCGCGCCTACGGGCAGCGCGACCCGCTCAACGAGTACAAGCGCGAGGCGTTCGAGCTGTTCGAGGAGATGCTGGTCGCTCTGCGCCAGCAGGTGACCTCGGTGCTGAGCCATGTCGAGCTGCGCGTCGAGCCGCCGCCGGAGCCGCCGCCGCTGGCGGCATTTTCCTTCGGCGAACCGGCGTCGATCGAGCGCGAGGAAGCGCTGGCGGAGGCCGAGGCGTACACGCCCGGCCGCGCCCCCGCCGGGGCGACGCGAAGCCGGGCATCGCGGACGCCGCCACGCGGCAACGGCTATGGCGGGGGCAATGGCACCGCGCGTGGACGCGCCGGCGAGCGCCCTGGCGAGCGAAACTCGGCGCCGCGCGCGCCCTGGGCGGGAACGCCGCGCAACGCCGCCTGCCCGTGCGGCTCAGGCAAGAAGTTCAAGCACTGCCACGGCCGGATCTGACGAAAGCGTTCGGCTTTTGCTGCACAAATATTAAAACCAAGAAGGGTAGGGGCTACTGAAGCTACGCTTAACTCGCCCGGCCGAGGCTCTTCGCCACCATCTCGTAGGTGTTCGGGCTGAGGCCCGGGGTTGCGAGGATGCGGTCGAGCGCGGCGCGCATCAGCTCCTGGCGGGCTGCGTCGTAGCGCCGCCATTGCCCGAGCGGCTGCACCAGCCGCGCTGCGGTCGTGGGGTTGGGCTTGTCGAGGGCGAGCACCTCGTCGGCGAGAAACCCATAGCCCGCGCCACTCGCCGCGTGGAAATGGAGCGGGTTGGCCTGC
>JBGPTQ010000138.1:0-5685 GCA_041490725.1 Allostellaceae bacterium
ACCGTGACGCGCGATTTCGTGCGCGACTGCCAGACGCCGATCCTGGTCCTGCCGGACGACGTCCCGGCGCACCCGTACGCCGTCGCCATGGAGACCGTGCATCTCGCGCCGAATGCCCAAGTGAGCCTCTACCCGTGGAAGGCTTCGAAGGAACAGATTCCCCTGGCGGTGCGCCACGTCCGGACCTTCCTGCGGGCGCATCGACCGGTGACAGCCGCCGCCCAATAAAGCGGTATTCGACCGGATTGAATCGTCATTCCCGCGAAAGCGGGAATCCAGGGCAACCGACGCGCCGCCTGCCCTGGACCCCCGCCTCCGCGGGGGTGACGGGTGCGAGGCTTCAATCAAAAGCGATCAGGCTCTAAGACGGGGGTGTCCAGATGACAGGGGCGGCAGGGACCAGCTCTGCCGCTCCGCGTCACACTTCTGGCCAAACGGGTCAAACCTCATCCTATCTACGATAAACCAGTTTATCGGCTTGAGGACGAGCCGCGGAGCTATCCCCTGGCGGACGCTAAGCTCGCGCTCCGTCCCGCGGGCGTATGACCGTTTTCCACCCTGAGCCGACCTACACCGCGGGTACCAGGCGTTGGATTTCATCCCCTAGATCGGCGTCCGACAAATGGCGCGCAGGCGTTTGGCGTCGTTGTCATGGCGCCGAACATGAGCTCGGTACCTGCGTTGCTTGATCCACATTTTTCTTGACAAACTAGCATCATTATGCTATGCTAACAAGATATTGATGGCGGCTCAGAGGAAATTATTTGCCAAATGGGCGTGGTTTCGGGCGCATCGCGCGAGCTTCGCTGTATTTTTCTTGCAGATAACAGCGAAAACAGCGCGACTGCCCAGCCCTAAGGCGGGGTCCGGCCGCCGCGGCGCCGCTCTTGTCGGAGGCTTAATAGGGCCTGCAATTGCCGAAACAGCGATTCGCGTCAATCGGCGCTCGGCGGCGCCCTCCCCTGCCGGTCCGCGCGATGTCAGGGGGCGAGCGGGTGCCGCCATTCGCCGCGCTCATCGCATCTTCCGGGTTTCACGGCGCCAAAGCGGCGATGATCGCGGTGACCAGCGGCTTCATGAAAAAGCTGTCGCGCGGCATGATCGCGACAGAGAAACCCTGCCGCTCCAGCTCGGCGGCGACCACCGGGCCGACCGCGGCGATCCTCGTCCGCTGCAGCGCGGCGCGCAGCCGTGGTTCGGCCTTCGCGCCGCGCGCCATCGCGAAGAGCTGCACGGCCTGCGCGGCGCTGGTGAAGGCGACCGCGTCAATCCGCCCGGCCGCCATTTCCTCGATCAGCCCGCCGATCTCGTCGCCGCCGACCGCCGCGAGGTACGCATAGGGCCATACCGGGTCGGGCAGCGCGCCGGCATTTGCGAGAAAATCGACCAGTGTCGTCGGCGCGTCGGGATAGAGCTGGACGGCGACCCGCCGGCCGCGCAACGCGCCCTGCGCCAGCGCGGCGGCGACCCCCTCGCTGGTTGGCCGCTCGGCGCGCAGCCCGGGCGCGAGGCCGATCTCGCGCAGCGCTTGCGCCGGCTTGGGGCCGCGGGTGATCGTCCGCACCTGGCCAAGCGCACCCTGAAACGCTGGTTCCAGCCCGGCCCGGTCGGCAAAACCGCGCAGGCGCCGCAACCCCTCCCCGGTCATCAGGACCAGATCGTCGGGCGGGGCCTCGACAAAGCGGTTGAGCCAGGCCAGTACCGGCGCCGGATCGGGGGCATCGGCGATGGCCACCAGCGGACAGCGCAGCGTCAGGGCGCCCTGCGCCTCGAGCATGCCGCCCAGCCGATCGAGCTCGCGATGCTCGAGCACCGCGATCCGGCGGCCATCAAGCGGGCGGGCGGCCAGCGGGCGTTCGCTTAGCGGATCAGATGCCGCCATGGCGCAAGATGCGGCGGCTGTCATGATGCAGGAGCGAGGCGATGGTCCAAGGCATCAGCGCTGTCACCCTGGCGACGCACGACATGCGGCGCGCCGTGCGGTTCTACCGCCTGTTGGAGTTGCCGCTCGTCCACGGCGGGGAGGACGCGGCCTTCACCAGTTTCCGCGCGGGCGACAATTTTCTCAACCTGATTGCGCAGCCGGCGGAGCGGCGGTGGTCGTGGTGGGGCCGCCTGATTTTCTACCACCGCGATGTCGATGCGCTCTACACCAGGCTGGTCGCCGCCGGCTGTCGGCCCGACAGCGCGCCGCGCGACGCCGAATGGGGCGAGCGCTTCTTCCATATCACCGACCCGGACGGGCATGAGCTGAGCTTTGCCTGGCCGTTGTCGGAATGATCGTCACGACCGGCAGCCCGGCGGCAATGCGAGCGACGCAGCGATTGCTTTCGGGCGCGCCTGCCGTTAGACCCATCGCGCCGCGGGCCGCCTCGTCCCCATCGTCTAGAGGCCCAGGACACCGCCCTTTCACGGCGGCAACACCGGTTCGAATCCGGTTGGGGACGCCAATATTATCGATCGGTCTCGGCGGTCTCGGCCATTCAGTAGCAAAACGGTGAGGGGCCGAGATAGGCCGCCTGCGGTGGGGTCAGCGCGCCGCCAAACACTCCGGTCGCGCCGCCGATCGCGGCAGCCAGTCCCACTGGCCCGCCGGCAATCGCGGCGATGGCGGCGCCGGTGCCCGCTCCCAGCGCTCCAGTGCTGACCGCTCGGCATCCCGGCGTCATGCCGCAGCCAGCGAGCGCCAGGGACGCGAGCGCAAGCACAATCAAACCACCGGATCGTGACATGTGGTTCTCCCTCCGGTCGCATTATTTCGACGCAATGAACGCTGCGCCCACCTGATCGTTCCGCGGAACCGACCGTACTGTTGATCCGCCGCAACGCCTCAGTAGGCCCCAGGGGACGATCCGCTCGGGAGGGGCGCTATCGGCTGCCCGCGCTCGACCGCGTCAAATGATCTTTCTTTCCCTGAAATCCTGGATCTGGGCCGGGCTGTAGCCGAGCTCCGCCAGCGCCTCGTCGTTGTCCCCGCCGAGTTCCGGGGCGATACCAATGCGGGCTGGCGTCTCGGAGAAGTGCCACGGCGAGCCATGGACTTTCAGCCTCTTGCCGTGCTTTGGGTACTCGATTTCGGTCACGTATCCGTTGGCCAGCACATCGGGATCGTTGGAGGCTTCGAGCAAGGTGTTGATCGGCGCGGCGACGATATCCGCGCCGCGCAGCCGCGCCACCCAATCGTCGCGCGGCCCGGTCGCGAACAACTCATCGAGCATGCCCAGCAAGGTTACGCGCTGTTCATCCGATGCGATGATCACGCCGAGATCGCCGAAACCGGCCTGCTCGAGAGCCTCGTAAAAGCCGAGCGCGGTCATCGCATCGCGCCACTTGCGGGCGCCATTCAGCTGGAACACCAGCGGTTTGCCGTCGCGATCGTTGAAGCTGGCACTGAGGCCGGGGCGTTCCGGTGTGCCGGTGATGCGGGCCTGGCCGGTGACCGGATCGCGGCCCCGCCACATCGCCGTCGTCAGGGTCCAGCCCATCAGGCGAATCTGGCCGCCGAGCAGCGAGCAATCGACCTTCTGGCCGATGCCGGTGGCGCGCGCGTAGGTGAGGGCGGCGAGCGCCCCGCCAAAGGCGAGGATGGCGCAGGTTTCGTCGGCGACCGAGACGATGCCGGTGCGCAGCTTTTGCCCGGGCATCGAATAGGCCTCGGCGATTCCGCCCAGCGCCTGGGCCATCGAATCGGTGCCCGGCAGCTCGGCATGGGGTCCCTTGGGCCCATAGCCCGAAACCGACATGTAGACGAGCCTGGGGTTCACCTTTCTCAGTTCTTCGTAGCCAAAGCCGTTCTTCTCCGCCGCGCCGGGCCGGAAATTCTGCCCGAAGATGTCCGCTTGTCCGACCAGCTTCTTGAGGATTTCGCGGCCTTCCTCGGTTTTCAGGTTCAGCGTGACGCTCTTCACCCCGCGATTGTTGGTTTCGAAATAGGTGCTGGGGAAGCCCGGCATGACGGTCGAGCCGCGCGAATTGTCGCCAACCTCCGGCACCTCGATCTTGATGACCTCGGCGCCGAGATCGGCCATCAGCATGTAGGGCACCGTGCCGGCCTGCGCCGTCGAGCAGGCGACGACCTTGACGCCGTGGAGCGGACCATGTGGCTCGGTCATGGCGAACGACCTCCGCTAAAGGCTCAGGCCCCCGTCGAGCATTATGGTCTGCCCGGTCATGTAGTCCGACGCAGCCGACGCGAGGTAGAGCGCAAGGAACCCGACTTCCCGCAGCCGCCCCGGCCGCCCGAGCGGCACGGTTTCTTTCGTGCGTTGCGTCGTTTGCCGCACACGCTCTTCGCCGGAGGTCACGACATCCGGAAACATGCCGGGCGCAATCGCATTGACATGCACGTTATAGGGCGCCCATTCGAGTGCCTGCGCCCGGGTGAACCCGGCGAGCGCGGTCTTGGCCGTCGTGTAGAGGACCATGTCGCGACCGCCCTGATGCGCGGTCCACGACGCGATGTTGATGATTTTGCCCGAGCGCCGCGCGAGCATGTGCGGGCCGACGGCGCGCGTGCACAGCAGCGCCTCCGTCAGGTTGATGTCCATGATGAACCGGAGCTCGTCGTCGGACAGAGCGACGCCGCCACCCTCTTTGCCCGGCAATGCCACCAGCGGCTTGCGGATCGAGTCTCCGAGCGCATTCACCAGGACGTCGATTCGGCCGAACGTGGCGAGGACCCCATCAACGGCGCGCCGCACCTCGTCCGCCTTGGTCACGTCGGCGATGACCGGGACGATTCGTCGTCCAGACGCCGCCGCGATCTCCGCCGCCGTGCTCTCGACGTAGCGAGGCGTCAGCGCATTGAGCGCGATGTCGGCGCCGGCCTCGGCAAGCACCTGGGCAATTCCCTTGCCGATGCCGCGTCCGGCCCCCGTGATAAAGACGACTTTCCCCGTGACATCGAATTCGGCCGGCATCATGACGTGTTCCCCGCTATCGTGGCCTGCGATCCCTTCGGCCGATTATCGACCGCGTGAGCGGCAAGGCACAAGCGAGCCGTCTTCCATGGCAGGAGTCCCCAGCTGCCCCGGAACTGCCAGGAGATCGCGTGACCGAAGAGGATCTGCAAACGCCGCTTGCCGTGCTGCGCCGGGTCTTCGGCTACCCTAGCTTCCGCGGTCAGCAGCAGGAGATCGTCGAACATGTCGTAGCCGGCGGCGATGCGATCGTGCTGATGCCGACGGGCAGCGGCAAATCCTTATGCTACCAGCTGCCGGCGCTGCTGCGTCCCGGGGTTGGTGTCGTCGTCTCACCGCTGATCGCGCTGATGAAGGACCAGGTTGACGCATTGCGGCAGGCCGGGGTGCGTGCCGCCGCGCTCAATTCCGCGCTGCCGGCGGGCGAGGCAGGCACGGTCGAGCGCGCGGCCCGCGACGGCGAGATCGATCTCTTATACGTGTCGCCCGAACGGCTGATGATGCCGCGCTGCCTGGAGATGCTGAAGCAGTGCCGTATCGCGCTGTTCGCGATCGACGAGGCGCATTGCATCTCGCAATGGGGCCATGATTTCCGCCGCGATTACCAGGCGCTCGGCATCCTCAAACAGAGCTTTCCCGATACTCCGTTGATCGCTCTGACGGCGACCGCGGACGGTCCAACCCGCCGCGACATCGCCGAGCAGCTGCATCTCGGAGCGGCGCGCCTTTTCGCCGCCGGCTACGACCGTCCCAACCTGTTCTACCG
>JBGPTQ010000139.1:0-5662 GCA_041490725.1 Allostellaceae bacterium
AAGACCTCGACATTCCGGAAGGCATGGGGGTCATCGTCCGGACCGCGGGTGCCGAGCGCTCCAAGGCCGAGATCAAGCGCGATTACGAATACCTCCTGCGCCTGTGGAACGAGATCCGCGACCTGACGCTCAAATCGACCGCGCCGGCGCTGATCTATGAAGAAGGCAATCTGATCAAGCGCTCGATCCGGGACCTTTATACCCGCGACATCGACGAGGTGCTTGTCGAGTGCGAGGAGGGCTTCCGCTCCGGGTTGGCGTTCATGCGCACGCTGCTGCCGAGCCATGCCAAGCGGGTGCAGCCCTATCGCGATCCGCAGATCGGGCTGTTCCATCGGTTCCAGATCGAGAGCCAGATCGACGCGATCCACTCGCCGGTCGGGCAATTGCGCTCGGGCGGCTATATCGTGATCAACCAGACCGAGGCGCTGGTCGCGATCGACGTCAATTCCGGCCGCTCGACACGTGAGCGCAACATCGAAGAAACCGCGCTGCGCACCAACCTCGAAGCCGCCGAGGAGATCGCGCGGCAGTTGCGCTTGCGGGATCTCGCCGGGCTGATCGTCATCGATTTCATCGACATGGAGGAGCACCGCAATCAGGGGGCGGTCGAGCGCCGGCTGAAAGAAGCGCTCAAGAACGATCGCGCCCGCATCCAGGTCGGCCGCATCAGCCCGTTCGGGCTTCTCGAAATGTCGCGGCAGCGGCTGCGGCCGTCGCTGGCCGAGGCCTCGACCCAGCCCTGCCCGCATTGCGGCGGCACCGGCTTTATCCGTTCGGTCGAATCGACGGCGCTCTACGTGCTCCGCTCGATCGAGGAGGAGGGCATCCGCCGCCGTGCGGCCGAGCTCTGCCTTTATGTGCCGACCAACGTGGCGCTCTACATCCTCAACCAGAAGCGCGAATCGCTGACCCAGATCGAAGCGCGCTATGACGTGCGGGTCACGGTGGCGCAGGACGATTCGCTGATCCCGCCGAACTTCCGCCTGGAGCGGCTGCGCGCCTATGGCGCGGGCGAGGCGCCGCCGTTGCGCGCGATCCAAGCGCCAACCCTGGCCGAGGAGGAAGAAGAGGAGGAGGAGGTCGAGGTCGAGGTCGAGGAGATATCGGCCGCGGCGAGCGAAGCCGTAGCGGAACCGGAGAGCGAGGAAGAGCGCGGCCGCCGCCGCCGCCGCCGCCGCCGCCGCCGGTCCGAGGAGCCGCGCGAGGCCCGGCCGGCCGCGGCGATGCCTGCAGTTCCCGAGCCCGGCGAGACGACCGAGGCAGGCGAGGAGGCGGTCAAGCCGCCGCGCGACGAGGCGGAGGGTGAACGCGAGGCCGAGGCCGAAAAGCCGCGGCGGCGGCGCGGCCGCCGCGGTGGGCGGACGCGACCCCGGCGCGAGGAAGCGGCGGAGGCCGCGGCGTCCGGTCCCCCGGTTGCCGCCGAGACGATCGAAATCGTCCCCTTCGCCGAGGAGGAGCGCATCCAGAGCGAGGCGGAGATGATTCCGGCGCCGCAGCCATGGCCGGCCGAAACCGGGATCGAAGCCGCCAGCTTCGCGCCGCTTGCCGGCGAGAGCGCCGAACCGGCGCCGCAAATGGCGCCAATGGGCGCGCCGCGCGCCACGCATGCAACCGAGGCTGCACCGGTGCCGACCGGCGAAATTGAGGAGGGCATCCCCTATACCAGCGAGACCGAACGGGTGCTCGAGGAAGCTGCGGCAGAAGCCCCGGCGGCGCGCCACAGCGAGCCACCACAAGCTGCGCCATCGCCGCTGATCGAGGAAGAGGTTCGCTCGGTGACCGAGAAGCCGGCGAACCCGCACCGGGGGTGGTGGCAACGGCTGATCCAATCGTGACCGGCCCGGTCTTGATCGACCCAGTCTTGATCGACCCAGTCTTGATCGACCCAGTCTTGATCGACCCAGTCTTGATCGACCTAGACTTGATCGACCGGCCGCGGCGCTGCCATCGCGTCGCGAATGCGTCGCGCGAATGCCGCAATTGCGGGCGACATTTGTTTGTGTGGTGCGCGTAATCGGTGAGGCGGCAGAGGCAGGAAGACGGTGAGAGCGGCGCTATCGGGCTGTTCGCTGCGGGCTTGCGTGCTGGTCGCGTCAGTCGCCGCGATGACCTGCGGCGCGCAGCGAGCGCAGGCCGACGGGACCGCGGTTCGCGATACCGAAATCGAGAACGACATCCGCACGCTGGCGGGCCCGATCTGGCGTGCCGCCGGGCTCGATCAGAACGCTGTCGGCGTTTATCTGATCCAAGACAATCGGCTGAACTCGTTCGTTGCCGGCGGCCAGGCGATCTTCATCAATACCGGTCTGGTGCTGCGAGCGGAAACGCCGAACCAGCTGATTGGCGTGATCGCGCACGAGACCGGCCATATCGTCGGCGGGCATATCCTGAGCAGCAAGGAGGCGATGCGGAACGCCAGCATCGAGAGCATCATCGCGATGGCGCTCGGCGCCGCGGCCGCGGTGGTGGGGCATAGCGGGGCGCCGTTGCTCGGCGCGCAAGGGGTCGCCGAACGCGCCTTCATGCAATTCTCGATCGCGCAGGAAGCCACGGCCGACCATGCGGCGCTCAATTTTCTCGACCGCGCCTGCCAATCCGCCCGCGGCCTATTAAAGTTTTTCGGGATTCTGCAGAGCACGGAAATGCTGTCGGGCGACCGCCAGGACCCGTGGGTGACCACCCACCCATTGACCGCACAGCGGATCGAGTATCTGCGCGGCCACGTCCAGCATGCGCGCTGTTCGGACGCTGCGGACTCGGCGGAATCGACTGAGCTGTTGCGCCGTATCAAGGTCAAGCTGCGTGCCTTCCTCGATCCTCCGTCGACGACACTTCTAGCCTTTCCCGAGACCGATAGCTCCATCCTTGCGCGCTATGCGCGGGCCATCGCCTATTACCGCATGTCCAATCTCGACAAGGCGCTGCCGGCGATCGATGGGCTGATCCGGGATTTTCCCAAAGACCCCTACTACCGCGAACTCCGGGGCCAGATGCTGTTCGAGAACGGTCGTGTCCGCGAGGCGGTCCGCCCCTATGAGGACGCGGTGCGGCTGGCGCCGTCGGCCGCGTTGCTGCGGATCGCGCTGTCGCAGGCCTATATCGAAACGAGCGACCCGGCGTTGAACAAGCGGGCGATCGCCTACCTCAACGATGCCAGCCGCGAGGAAGGGCGGGACAGCCAGGTCTGGCACTTCCTCGCCGTCGCTTATGGGCGCGACAATCAGATGGGCATGGCCGCCTTGTCGCTGGCCGAGGAAGCGCTCGCCAACGGCAAGAAAAAGGACGCAATGCAACAGGCCACTCGGGCGACGCAATTGTTGGTCCGGAACTCGGCAGGCTACGCCCGCGCCGAGGATATTCACCGCGAAGCGGAGCACCTCGACGATTGATCGTGGCGCTGGTGATCGTCGCCGCTGCCGCTTTGTTAATCGGAGTTTTCATCGTGATGCTGTTTTGTACCCGCCGATCGACGGCATCGGCAGTTCCTACATTGCCGTCACGCTGCCCCCGTCTATGGGTCTTCGCCCTATGGCTGAGCGCGGTGCTCGCGGCGATGCCGGCGGGCCCGGCGGCATCTGCCGAGTTCACCCCCGAGCAGCGCCAGGCGATCGAAGCGATCCTGCGCGACTATTTGACAAAAAACCCCGAGATGGTGCTCGACGCGCTGCAGGCCGCCGAGGAAAAGCTGAAAGGCCAGGCGCGCGACAAGGCGTCCGAGACACTGGCGACGCGCCGGCATGAGGTCTTCGACGATCCGGATGCGCCGGTCGCCGGCAACCCGAAGGGCGATGCGACGCTCGTCGAGTTCTTCGATTACCGCTGTCCCTATTGCAAGCAGGTCGAACCAGCGCTCGAAGCGCTGCTCGCCGAGGATCGGCAGCTGCGCTTCGTCTACAAGGAGCTCCCGGTGCTCGGGCCCGATTCGGTGACCGCTGCGCGGGCGGCGCTGGCCGCGCGCAAACAGGGCAAATACGACGCGCTGCACCGCGCCTTGATGGGCTTGAAAGGACAGATGGATGAGGCGGCGGTATTCAAGGTGGCAAGCTCGGTCGGGCTCGATGTCGAACGCCTCAAGCGCGACATGGCCGCTCCCGACATCGACCGGATGTTGCAGGCCAACCTCAGCCTTGCCACGGCACTCGAAATTCGCGGCACGCCGGGGTTCGTGGCCGGCGACGAGATCGTGCCCGGAGCCGTCAGCCTCCAGGCCCTCAAACAGCTGATCGCCACCGCGCGCCACAAATAGCCCGGGGGTGGACCTCGAAAGCCCCTTGGCCGGGCTTGGCCCGGCCATCCATGTCTACGACACCCACGCGATCGGCGCCAAAGAAGGCGTGGATGGCCGGGTCAAGCCCGAGCAAGGGGTGTCCAGGGTGATTCTTAACTTGGTCAGCAGCGCTCAATCCGCTGCATCGGATAGGGTTGCGCGGGCGCGCAGCGTCTTTAGGGCTTCGGTAGCGCGCTCTCGATTTCCCCGGTGATCGCACCGTCGCTCGGCGGGACCTGCGCTGGCCAGGCGCCGGCGAGCTGGCCGTCGGGCCCGATCAGGTATTTGTGAAAGTTCCAGCGTGGCGCTGCGCCCTCGCCGAGGGTGGCGGCGACCCAGCGATAGAACGGGTGGGCGGCGGCGCCGACGACCCGGTTCTTCTCGGTCAGCGGGAAATCGACCTGGTAATGCGTCTCGCAGAACTTCTTGATGTCGGCCGCCGACCCCGGCTCCTGCTCGCCGAAATCGTTGGACGGCACGCCGAGCACGACAAGGCCGCGGTCGCGATAGCGCTGCCACAGCGCTTCGAGGTCGCGGTATTGCGGCGTATAGCCGCAAAACGAGGCGGTGTTGACGACGAGCACCGGGTGCCCGCGCCAAGCCGCGAGCGGCAGCTTTTCGCCGTCGAGCGAGACGAATTCGAACTGATAGGCATCGCCTGTTTCGGTGTCGCTGGTCGACATGTCAGACCTCTCGGCAGCGCGGGTGCCGGCCGGATCCGTTCCGGCCGCCGCAACGGCAAGCAGGACCGGCGCGCCAACCCATCCCCAGCGATGCGCGCCATTCCCTCGCATCCCTCACCATAGCGCGATTCGCGGCCGGTGTGGATGTGGCCGAGATGGTTCGAGCGCCGGGTGGTTGCGCAGCTGCATTTCGGTTGCACCTCATCGGCCCTTCCCCGAGACTGTGGGCCGATTTTGCGGGGTTTGCGCAGAGAATGGCGTTGGGTTTTCTGCTGAAGGGCTTGCTGGTCGGCATCATCATCGCCTTACCGGCCGGCCCGGTCGGGGTTCTGTGCATCCGCCGCACGATCTTTCATGGCCGGCTCGCCGGGTTCGTGTCGGGGCTCGGGGCATCAACTGCGGATGCCGTGTTCGGCATCATTGCCGCTTTCGGGCTGACTTTCGTTGCCAATCTGTTGCTCGATCATCAGGACTGGCTGCGGCTCGGCGGCGCCGGCTTCCTCCTTTATATCGGGATCTCGGCGTTCACCGCCGACCCGCTCCGGGGCACGCAATCGCAGCGCGATCCCGAGGGCCTTGTCGCCGATTACGCCTCGGCCTTCGTGCTGACCATCACCAACCCGATAACGATCCTCGCCTTTCTCGCGATCTTCGCCGGCATTGGCTTTAGCGGCCCCGAGGCGACATTGGGGCGGGCCGGGATCCTGGT
>JBGPTQ010000140.1:0-5655 GCA_041490725.1 Allostellaceae bacterium
ATCCCGAAAAAAACGCTCGCCGACAGGCCGAGCGCGGCCGCGATCGGGGCGCCGAGGATCGCCGGCAGGTAGTAGCTCGACGCCCAGGCCAGGGTCTGGGTGGTGCCGAGCGCGGCGACGACGATGGTCTTGCTGGGCCTCAGCGCCACCTCCTTCACCGCGGCAAGACGCGCCACACGAAGGCGTCGCATCGCTCGCGACCTTCAAGCTCCTTGCTGGTCGGCACATCGTAGCGCGCCAATTCACACAAGCCGACCCCCGGCAGATGGGCGCGGCCAGGATCGCCGAGCAGGACCTTGCTGCCACGGCCGGCGAGGCGCCGCAGCCAGCGCATCGCGCGTTCCGCCATCGGCTGCTCGTAACAGATGTCGCCGGCGGTGACCAACTTCCAGAACCGCTTGTCGCCGTCCAGCAGGTTCGTGGTCACCACCTCAATCGCTACGCCGTTGACGGCGGCGTTGGCGGCGATCGCAGCAGCGGCGAAATGATCGATCTCGGCGGCCGTGACGCGCGCCGCGCCGGCCTTGGCGGCGGCGATTGCGACAAGGCCCGAGCCGGCGCCGAAATCGAGGACCTCGCGGCCGGCCACCTCCTCGGGATGATCGAGCAGATAGCGGGCGAGCGCCTGGCCGCCGGCCCAGGCGAAGGCCCAGAACGGCGGCGGCAGACCGTTGCGGGCAAGGGTCTCTTCGGTCGCCTGCCAGATCGGCGTCACTTCGGTGGCGAGGTAGAGGCGGATCTCCGGCACCAGCGGCGGCGCGGCGATCGCGGTGTTGCGCCGGATGAAGAGCGCCGGATCCATCAGTCGAACGGGGGCTCAGGCGAAATGGCCGGCGATGATGCCGGCGAAGAGAAGCCAGCCGACGATGCGGTTCGAGCGGAACTTGGCGAGGCAATCAACCGGATCGTCGGTGTTAACGCGCACCGCCTGCCAAAACAGCTGTATCGTCGCGGCGGCCAGCCCGAGCCTGAACCAAGGGCCGGACCCGGCGGCGACGCCGGCGAGGGCCCACAGCACCGCCGCGGCGCCATAGAACGCAAACAGAAACGGCCGGGTCCGCTCACCGAGAGCGAGAGCCGAGGATTTGACGCCGATCCGCGCATCGTCCTCCTTGTCCTGATGGGCGTAGATCGTGTCGTATCCGACCGTCCACAGGATGCCGCCGAGATAGAGCAGGAGCGGCGGCCAGCCCAGCGTGCCGGTCACCGCGGTCCAGCCAATCAGCGCGCCCCAGTTGAAGTTGAGGCCGAGAAAGAACTGCGGCCACCAGGTGATCCGCTTCATCAACGGGTAGGTGGCAATTAGCCCGAGCACGGCGAGCCCGAGCGCGACGCTGATCCAATTGAGGCTCAGCAGCACGGCGGCGCCGACTGCACCCTGGGCGAGCATGAAGAGGATGGCCTGCGCCACCGTTACCCGTCCGCTCGGCAGGGGCCGCAACCGGGTGCGCGCGACCTTGCCGTCAAACTCGCGGTCGGCGATGTCGTTGAGGGTGCAGCCGGCGCCGCGCATCACTACCGCGCCGAGCGCGAACAGCACCAGCAGCACCGGGTCCGGCCAGCGCGGGGCGGCCAGCGCGATCCCCCACCAGGCTGGAAAAAGCAACAGCCAGGTGCCGATCGGGCGATCGAGCCGCGCGAGGCGCGCGTAGGGTTCGGCCCAATCCGGCAGCCAGCGCTCGACCCAATCGCCGCGCTCGATGTCGCTCGGCTCCGAACGCCCCCACCCTCCCGCAAGCGAGGGAGGGGTATCGGGGCGACATCGAGAAGCTCCCTCCCCCGCATGCGGGGGAGGGTTGGGGTGGGGGCTGGCTTCGGAGGTTCCGACGTCGAGGCGCATGTCTTAATCTTGGCCCTGCGGTTCGTCCGGCTCAAGCCGCGAACCGCGAGCAAGGAAGGAGGCTCACCTGTCCGAACGCGCCGCGACCCGCCTTTACATCGACGAAGTGCTGGCGGCCGGGTGCCCGATCGTCCCTGCTCCTGCGCAAGCGCACCGCTTGCGCAACGTATTGCGGCTCGCCCCGGGCGACGCCATCGCTGCCTTCAACGAACGGGATGGCGAATGGTTGTGCCGCATCGGCGAGGTCGGCAAACAGCGGACCCGTCTGACGGTGGAGCGGCAATTGCGCCCGGCGATGCCCGAGCCCGATCTCTGGCTCTTGTTCGCGCCGATCAAGCGGACCCGGCTCGATTGGCTCATCGAAAAGGCGACCGAGCTCGGCGTCGCCGCGCTGGTGCCGGTGTGGACCGCGCGCACCCAACCGGAGCGCCTCAATCAGGACCGGCTGCGCGCGCTGGCGATTGCCGCATCCGAGCAGAGCGAGCGCCTGTCGGTGCCCGAGATCGCCACCCCCGAGCCGCTGACCCGCGTGCTCGCCGCCTGGCCCGCCGGGCGGCGCCTCATACTGTGCGACGAGAGCGGCGCCGGCGCGCCGATCGCCGAGGCCCTCGCGGGCTTTGCCCCGGACGCACCCGCCGCGCTGTTTGTCGGCCCGGAAGGCGGCTTCACCGACACGGAGCTTGACGCTCTCGGCAAACTCCCCATTGTTACTCGGGTCGGGCTCGGCCCGAGGGTGCTGCGCGCCGAGACCGCCGCTCTTGCCGCCTTGGCGGTTTTTCAGGCGATCGCCGGAGATTGGCGCCGCCGCCGGCCGCGGTGATGCGTGAAGCTGTTTGGCCTATTGGGGAGTTACGGGAACCGCATGTCTGGGCCGTCGAGCTTGGAAGGACCGCCGATCACCGACAAGCGGCAGCTCGTCGAGTTTCACGAGGCCGGTAACAAGCCGCCATCGGCCTGGCGGGTCGGCACCGAGCACGAGAAATTCGTCTTCCACCGCTCGGATTTGAGCCGGGTTGCCTATGAAGGTCCGGACGGGATCGGCGCGCTGTTACAGGGCATGACCCGCTTCGGCTGGAAGCCGGTCATGGAAAAGGGCAACATCATCGCCCTCTCAAACGACAGCCGATGTACGATCACCCTGGAACCGGGCGGCCAATTCGAGCTGAGCGGGGCGCCGCTCGAAACCCTGCATCAGACCTGCGAGGAGGTGCACGAGCATCTGCGCCAGGTGCGCGAGGTCTGCGACGAGCTTGGGCTCGGCATGATCGGGCTCGGCTTCGACCCCAAATCGCGGCGCGACGAGGTGCCGTGGATGCCCAAGGCGCGCTACCGCATCATGCGCGACTACATGCCGAAAAAGGGCCGGCTCGGGCTCGACATGATGCTGCGCACCTGTACCGTGCAGGCCAATCTCGATTACCAATCCGAAGCCGACATGGTGAAGAAGTTTCGCACGAGCCTCGCGCTGCAACCGGTCGCGGTGGCGCTGTTCGCCAATTCGCCCTTTGTCGAGGGCCGGCCGTCGGGCTATCTCAGCCACCGCAGCCTGGTGTGGACCGATACCGACCCCGACCGCTGCGGCACCCTGCCTTTCGTGTTCGAGGACGGGTTTGGGTTCGAGCGCTATGTCGATTACATGCTCGACATGCCGATGTACTTCGTCTACCGCCACGGCACCTATATCGACGCGAGCGGGCAATCCTTCCGCGACTTCATGGCGGGCAAGCTGCCGGCCCTGCCGGGCGAATTGCCGCTGATCGGCGACTGGGCCGACCATTTGACCACCGCCTTTCCCGAGGTCCGGCTGAAGACCTATCTCGAGATGCGCGGCGCCGATGGCGGTCCGTGGCGCCGGCTGTGCGCGCTGCCGGCATTGTGGGTCGGGCTCCTCTATGACAACGCCGCGCTCGACGCGGCCTCCGAACTGGTCGCCGACTGGACCCATGACGAGCGCGAGGCGATGCGGCGCGACGTGCCGCGTCTCGGCCTCGACACCCCGCATCGCAGCCGTACCTTCCGCGACATCGCGCGCGAAATGCTCGAAATCGCCCGCGACGGGCTGCACCGCCGCGCGCGGCGCGATCTGTGCGGCGATGACGAGACGCACTACCTCGATACGCTATTTTCGATCGCCGGCTCTGGGCATACCCCGGCCGAAGAGCTGATCGAGGACTACAAGACGCGCTGGGGCGGCCATATCGAGCCGGTCTATACCGAGCAGGCGTATTAGCTCATCACGGCGCGCCGGAACGCACCGGGGGCTCGGTGACGGCGAGCCGTCACCGAGCTATTTGAGCAACGGCCGCGAGCGAAACCGAGCCTCCTCGATCACGACATAGCGCCCGAACAATCCCTCGCCGAATTTTGCGATCGCTGACTCCAAACGTGTCCATTTGAGATGCGGTGTTTCAGGGTCGATCCGCAGCAGGACAACTCCAGGCACGGCCCGTTTGAAACGAAAGACGAGTTCGCCGAAATCCTTGTCCTCGGTCAGGAACAGCCGCCCCTCCTCCTGCGCCCGTCGGAGAGCTTCGGTGTCCGTTACGCCTGAGGCGATCTCTGCGATATAGGACGCGTCATGTCCTGCGCTGCGAAGGCGCGTTACAAGCGCCGCGTCGACGCACTCATCGGCGAGCCAGCGCACAGGAACACCCCTCAGCGGTATACAAGCTCCTCATCGGCCAGGTAATCGGCCGCAAAGGCCTGTGCGGCCCGGATGTCATCGAGCGTCAGCTTGGGATGGTCGGCGAGGATCGCCGCGCCGGTCATACCGGCTCCGAGTTTGCGCAGGACCAACTCGACCGGGATGCGCGTCCCACGGATGACCGGCTTTCCTCCCATGATCTCGGGGTTTATCTCGATTCGCTCGTGTGCCATGTTTCCACGTCCTGGACAGGCCCGCATTTATTTTAGCACGAGTTGCAGCGCGTGTTTACCCCGGCGCGCCGGGACGCGGTGCCGGGGCAGTGACGGCGAGGCCGTCGCCGAGACGCATCACCCGCCAGCCGGCCGGGTCGGCGAGCGCCGCCTCGGGCGCCCGGCCCGACAAGGACATCCAGCGCTCGCGGTGCCATGAGGTCAGCGCCACCTCGGCGCTGAGCGCCGCGCCTGGGGCCGGCGGCGCGACCCCCAGCGCCGACCACGGGATCAGCATCTCGGCGGTGATGCGCGGCTGGTCGGCGCCGAGATAGACCGCCTCGCCGCCCGGCACCGGAGTGCAACCCGTCTCGATCGCCTGCGCCGCCGCGCCAGCGCAGAGCAGAGCCGTCATCGGCGGGTGATCGCGCAATTTGGTGCGCGGCGGGATGAAGAACAGCGTGACCCGGCGCGGGCCCCTGCCGGCATCGACCCCGAACTCCAGCCGATACGCTTCGCCGAGCGGGAAGGCGCCGTCATAAGCGAAGAGATCGATATCGAAATAATCCTGGCCGATCGTCGCCAGCGCGATCCCCTTATCGCTCCACGACAGATAGACCTCGCCGAAATCGACCGCGCCCGGCGACGGCAGGAGCGGCGGCAAGAGGCTCTCCGGTTTCGGCCAGTCGGCGAGCGACCGGTCCTCCACCGAGACCGCGGCATGCGGCAGCGTGATGGCGCCTTTCGGGGCCGCTCCCGGGCTTGGCTCGCGCTGGCTGGTCGCGGCGGCATGAATCGCCGGCGCCCGCCGGTTGGCGGCGCTCAGCGCCGCAGTCAGCCGCTGGTAGGGGCGGTCGTCGATGTCGACGAGGCCGAAATCGTAATCCTCGCCGTCCGCTCGGCCGCCCTTCGGGTGGTCGTAATATTGGAACCAGTGCGAGCCGACCACCGCCGGGATG
>JBGPTQ010000141.1:0-5651 GCA_041490725.1 Allostellaceae bacterium
CTTCCTTCACGTATCGAGGAAGCTGCGCAATTTGCGCGACCGGCTCGGGTGCTTCAATTTGCGCAGGGCCTTCGCCTCGATCTGGCGGATGCGCTCGCGGGTCACCGAGAATTGCTGGCCGACCTCTTCGAGCGTGTGGTCGGTGTTCATGCCGATGCCGAAGCGCATGCGCAAGACGCGCTCCTCGCGCGCGGTCAGCGAGGCCAAGACGCGCGTCGTCGTCTCGCGCAGATTGGCCTGGATCGCCGCATCGAGCGGCAGCACCGCGTTCTTGTCCTCGATGAAGTCGCCGAGGTGGCTGTCTTCCTCGTCGCCGATCGGGGTTTCGAGGCTGATCGGCTCCTTGGCGATCTTGAGCACCTTGCGCACCTTTTCGAGCGGCATCGCCAATTTCTCGGCGAGCTCCTCGGGGGTCGGCTCGCGGCCGATCTCGTGCAGCATCTGGCGCGAGGTGCGCACCAGCTTGTTGATCGTCTCGATCATGTGCACGGGGATGCGGATCGTGCGCGCCTGATCGGCGATCGAGCGGGTGATCGCCTGGCGGATCCACCAGGTCGCGTAGGTCGAGAATTTGTAGCCGCGGCGGTACTCGAATTTGTCGACCGCTTTCATCAGGCCGATATTGCCTTCCTGGATCAAATCGAGGAACTGCAGGCCGCGATTGGTATATTTCTTGGCAATCGAGATGACGAGCCGCAGATTGGCCTCGACCATTTCCTTCTTGGCGCGGCTCGCCTCGCGCTCGCCGCGCTGCACGGTCTGCACGACGCGGCGGAATTCCGCGATCGGCAGTTTGGCTTCGCCGGCAATCTGCGCGATCGCGGCGCGGTGCTTGGCGACATCCTCGGCATGGCGCTCGATCAGCCGCACCCAGCCGCGGCCGGGCAGAGCGCCGGCCCGCTCCAGCCAGTCCGCCGCAAGCTCGTCGCCGATATAGTGCGGCAGAAACTCGCCGCGCCTGATGCCGTTGCCCTCGGCAAGCCGTAAGAGCCTGCCCTCTTCGGTGACGAGGCGGCGGTTGAGATCATAGAGCTGTTCGACGAGGTGCTCGATCCGGGTGTTGTTGAAACGCACCCGCTTCAGCAGCTCGATGATTTCCCCTTTGTGCTTGTCGTAACGGCGCTCGGTGGCCCGCGGCAAAGCCACGCCCTTGATCCGCGCGGTAACCCGCTGGTCCCGGACCTTGTGGATTTTTTTGTGTGCTTCGGCGATCGCGTCGAAGATCGCCACCATGCCCGGCGTCAGCTGCGCTTCCATCGCGGCGAGCGAAATCGAGCTATCCTCGCCCTCGCCGTCCTCGCTTTCGGCCTCGGCCTCGCTTTCGGCCAGCTCCGCGGTGGCCTCCTCGCCCTCGGCCGCCTCCGCGGCGCCCGCGGCTTCGGCTTCGGCTGCGGCCTTGATCATCGCCGCCTCGGCCTCGTCGAGGATGGCGCTGCCGTAGGTCGCGTCGAGATCGATGATGTCGCGCAGCAGCATCTTGTTTTCGTTGAGCGCGTCGCGCCAACCCACCAGCGCGCGCACGGTCAGCGGGCTCTCGCAGATGCCGCCGATCATCATGTCGCGGCCGGCCTCGATGCGCTTGGCGATGGCGATCTCGCCCTCGCGCGACAACAGCTCGACCGAGCCCATCTCGCGCAGGTACATACGCACGGGGTCGTCGGTGCGGCCGATATCGTCGTCATCGACATTGCCGCGCACTTCGCTTTCGCCATCCTCGGCCTCGGCCTCGGCGGGCTCTTCGCTTTCCTCGCTCTCGATGACGTTGATGCCGAGTTCGGACAGCATCGTCATCGTGTCTTCGATCTGCTCGGAAGACACCTGGTCCTGCGGCAACGCGGCGTTCAGCTCGTCATAGGTCAGATAGCCGCGCTCCTTGCCCTTCAACACCATCTTCTTGATGGCCAGGGCAATCGTGTCGAGGAGCGGGGTTTCGGCCGCATCCTCCCGGGTTTCAGCCGTATCTGCCGCAGTAGCCGCTTTGCTCGCCATACCGTCGTCCCTTAGTGAACCGTGAGGGGTTACGCCCGTCTGCCGTGGATCGGCCGCCACACCAATTCGCCGTGCAGGGTCCGTTTGAATGCCACCGCAGGTCTGCTATTCAAATCCGCCAACCGGGCCATCCTGCGCTTCGCGATCCTTCAGCGCCTTTAGCCTTTGCCAGTTCTCGTCCGACGCATCTGCCCCAAATGCGCGGGACGCGGCTTCCCGGTCGCTTGGCTGCTGCGCGCGCAGCAGCTGGAGCGTCTCGGTTAGGCCTGATCTAATCACCTCAGGATCATCTCCTCCGCGCGCAGCGAAGCCTGCGTGTCTTGCGACGGTGATCGTCAAAGCGCTTAGAATTTCTGCGTGGCCGCAGAGAGCTAAGTGTTGCTGAAGCGCGTTGGCGTCAAGCCCCGGATGTGCGTGTGCGACCTCTAGAAGCGCTCGACGCAGGCTGTCAAGCTCCGGCTCGGGAACCTCGATGGCTGCAATCTCCTCGATCCATTCCTCGATCAGCCAAGGCCAACGGACGAACACAGCGAGAAAAACTTCGCGATTGACACGCCCGGGCGAGCGCGGCAGTGGAGGCGGCGGTCCGTCGTGCCCCAGGCCAGGCGCCGAAACTGCGGCGCGCCTCAGGCCAGCTCGGCCGGGCCGTGCGACCCGGCCGAGCTGGAACAGACGGTCGCGCAGATACCGGCGGTATTCGTTCTGCACCGCGCGATCGGCGATCAACCCGGCCTGCGCCATAAGCCGACGTTCGAAATCGGCGCGCCGCTCCGGCGTATCGATCGGGCGGGCGTTCAGCTCGGCCTGCCACAGCATCTCCGACAAGGGTCGTGCGGCCGCGAGTATCTCGGCAAAGGCGGATCGTCCGGCGCTGCGGATCAGCGAATCCGGATCCTCGCCCGGCGGCAGGGTGACGAAGCGCAGGCTGCGGCCTGGCTGCAAGATCGGCAAGGCGCGGTCGAGTGCGCGCAGCGCGGCGCGCTGCCCCGCCGTATCGCCATCGAAGCACAGCACCGGCTCGCGCGAGAGCCGCCACAGCTCATGGAGCTGCATCTCGGTCAAGGCGGTGCCGAGTGCCGCCACCGCGGTCGCGAACCCGGCGCGGTGCAACGCGATCACGTCCATATAGCCTTCGACGACGATGGCCGACGCCGCACCTTCCGGCTCCCGCGCGAGGGCGGCTCGCGCCGCCGCCCAGGCGTAGAGCACCCGGCCCTTCTCGAAGACCGGAGTGTCGGGCGAATTGAGGTATTTCGGCTGATCGTCGCCCAGAGTGCGCGCGCCAAAGGCGATGATCCGGCCGGCGCGGTCACCGATCGGGAACATCACCCGGCCGCGGAAATAATCGTAGGGGTTGCTGCCGTCTTCGGCGGTGCGCAGCAGCCCGGCCTCGCGCAACAGCGGCTCGGGAAATTCCTTGCCGAGGGCGCGCCGCAGGGATTGGCGGTCGTCGGGTGCCCAGCCGAGCCGGAAACGGCGGATCGTCTCCTCGTCGAGCCCGCGCGCCGTCAGATAGTCGCGGGCGCGGCTACCGCCAGTGGAGTTTCCTGGTGACCACAGCTGCGCCTCGTAGAACCCGGCGGCGGCGGCAAGCGCTTCGAGCAGCGTCTTCTGCCGCTGCGCCCGCTCGCGATCCTGCGGGGTTTGCTGCGGGACCGCCAGCCCGGCCTCGCCGGCCAGGCGCTCGACCGCCTCGATGAAGTCGAGATTGTCGGCGCGCATGACAAACCCGATCGCGTCGCCATGTGCGCCGCACCCGAAACAATGGAAAAATCCCTTGTCCTCGACGACATAGAAGGACGGCGTCTTTTCATTGTGGAACGGACAAAGCCCGCCCTGTTCGCGGCCGCGCCGGGTTAACCGGACGCGGCGCCCGACCAGATCGCCGAGCGAGATCCGGCTGCGCAGCTCGTCGAGAAAGCCGGGCGGGAAGGCCATCGCTATCTTGAGGACCGCGGGCCTCTGGCCCGCATGCTGCGGGCTCTCGGCGAAGCGTCGCTTCGCCTGACGCCGTCAGCGCAAGCTGCGCTTGCGCGAGAGGCGGGACGCCCGCGGTCCGAGAAAGTCATCACCACTTCATCCCAGCAGCTGTTTGACCGCCGCGCCGGCGCGGGCGAGGTCGATCACCCCGGCATGGCGCTCGCGCAAGGCCGCCATCACCCGGCCCATATCCTTGACTCCGGCGGCCCCAGTCTCGGCGATGGCAGCCTTCGCCGCGGCGGCGATCTCGTCATCGCTCATCTGGCGCGGCAGAAAGCTTTCGATGATTGCGATTTCGTCTTCTTCCTGCTGCGCCAACTCGGGGCGGTTGCCCTGCCGGTAGAGCGCAATCGATTCGCGGCGCTGCTTCACCATGCCTTGCAGCATGCGCAGGATCTCGGGATCGGCGATGCCGGCCGGGTTGCCGTGGGCCGTCAGCCCACGGGCTTGACCCGTGGGGCCGCGCGCGGCGACGTCGCGCTCCTTCAACCCGGCAAGGACGAGGCGCACCGTCGACAGCGTGCGGCGGTCTTTCGCCCGCATTGCCGCTTTGAGCCGCTCGGTGAAGGCCTCGCGCAGCATTCCATCCTCCCCGGGGTCGCGGCTTGTCTGAGAGCCTACCCCGTTTAGCGCGCCGCGGCAATTTCGCAGGGTATATTTCTAAGTCTTTGGAAAAGCGCGAAGTTCCATCGCAGGTGGGTTGACAAAAACGCGGTAGAGCGTATGTTTGGCAGGTTAGGCTGTTCGCCTTCCGGCCGGTGGTGCCCCCCGCGCGGACGGCCCAGATCACGCCTCTAGGACCTGGCTTCGATGGACCAACCGAGCGCGGCCGTGCCCTCGCCGCGACCGCCCGACTGCAACGCGGCCCTGGTTCTAGCGGATGGCACGGTATTCTGGGGGCAGGGCATCGGGGCGCCGGGAACAGCGGTCGGCGAAGTCTGCTTCAACACCTCGATCACCGGCTATCAGGAGATTTTGACCGACCCGTCCTACGCCGGGCAGATCATAAATTTTACCTTTCCGCATATCGGCAATGTCGGCGCCAACCACGAGGATATCGAGACGACGATTCCGGCCGCCCGCGGTCTCGTGGTGCGCAGCGCGATCACCGGGCCGGCGAATTACCGCGCCGAGCAATCGCTCGATACCTGGCTCAAATCGCACGGCATCGTCGGGCTCTCGGGCGTCGATACCAGGCGGCTGACCCGGCTTATCCGCGACCGGGGCGCGCCCAACGGTGTGATTGCCTACCAGCCGGAGGGATGCCTCGATATCGGCGCGATGCGGGAAGAGGCGCTGGCCTGGCCCGGGCTCGAAGGGATGGACCTCGCCCGCGAGGTCACCTGCCATCAGAGCTATGAATGGCGCGAGACGGTGTGGCAGCGCGGGCGCGGTTACGGTCGTCAGGAAGCCCCGCGCTTTCATGTCGTCGCCGTCGATTACGGCGCCAAGCGCAACATCCTGCGGATGCTCGCCACGCAGGGCTGCCGCGTCACAATCGTACCGGCGACCGCGTCGAGCGAAGACATCCTGCGGCACGAGCCCGATGGCATCTTTCTGTCGAACGGGCCGGGCGACCCCGCCGCGACCGGCGAATATGCGGTACCGGTGCTGCGCGACCTGATCGCCACCGGCATGCCGATCTTCGGCATCTGCCTCGGCCATCAGCTGTTGGCGCTGGC
>JBGPTQ010000142.1:0-5634 GCA_041490725.1 Allostellaceae bacterium
CTCGATCCCGCCGCGGGCAAAGACCTCCTCGAAAATGACCGATCCGCGGCTCCGGGCAAAGCTGCACACGATCTTCCTGACCCGGCCCTCGCCAATCAGCCGCGCCACCCCTTCGCGGCCGCGCCCGGCGGTGTTGTGGACGACGGTGAGATCCTTGGCACCCTGCTCGATCAGGCCATCGATCAAGGCCCGGGGCTCGCCGACCTGGGCAAACCCGGCGATCAGCACGGTCGAGCCGTCCTTGATGCCGGCCATGGCCTCGGCCACCGAGCGGACTATCTTGTCGATCATGCGCGCTCCGGAAGTTGGCGTTTCCCGCCACCCGATTTAATCGGAAGCGTGCTGCGAGGGGAAGCGTCGAACGGAGCGGGGTCAGCGGTGCGGCTTCTGGGCCTCGACAAAGGCGCGCAGCACGGCGTTGATGCGGGTCTGATAGCCGCGCCCGTGCTGCTTGAACCAGGCAATGATGTCCTTGTCGAGCCGTAGCGTCACCGGCGCCTTGCCCTGCGGCCAGACGACCCGGGCATTGGCCCAATCCTCATCGGTCCAGAATGGCGCAGCATCCGGGTCTTCGGCGACCGCGCGTTCGATGTCTTCATCGGTCAGCGCGTCAACGCGCGCCCAGTCGGTTTCACTTTTCATTTTCGCGAGCTGCTTGCGCGATACCCGTGTAATACGCTCTTCGCTCATTTCGTCTTGCCCTCCGGGCGCTAATGATCCGCCGACGATCTCCACGCCATGTGTAGATAACCTGCGTGATGCGAGCGTCTACCTCGCCGGTAGCCTGATACCGATGTTCGCCATAGTCTCGGCGACGATCCTCTGTTTCGATGAACGGACGATCGAAGATCGCTGCAGCATCGACAAAGTCGATACCGTGCTTGAGGATATTGGCTTGGCGCTTTGCCTCGTCCCATTCGCTGTCCATCGCAGCAGTAATAACAAATGTACGTATGGCTGGGGAGAATTTCCAGATGCCCTCGATGATCTTGGTCGGCGATGTGAACCTGATGAATGTCGATGACCCGGCCGTGCCGTTCGCGCGGGTGGCTGAGGAAATGCGCGCGGCCGACCTCGTCTTCGCCAATCTCGAATGCGCTCTCTACCAGCCACCGGACGGGCACGTGGTCGAGCAGGAGGGGTTTTTCGCCGATCCCGACATCGCCGGCGAGGCGCTTAAGATCGCCGGGATTGCCGTGGTCGGGCTCGCCAACAACGTCAATTATGGCGCGGCCGCGATAGCGGGCTCGATCGCGCAGCTCGACCGGCTCGGCATCGCGCACACCGGCGCCGGTGGCGACCTCACCGCGGCGCGCGCTCCGGCGATCGTCGGCTGCGGCGGGCTGCGCGTCGGCTTTGTCCAGCGCAGCTCGGTCTACTGGCCGACCAACCACGAGGCGAGCGAGCACGCAGGCGGCATCGCGGTCATTCGCGGCCATACCGCCTACCAGGTGCCGGCGCACAAGGTCCGCCCCGAGGTGCCGCCGATGAATCGGCCGGGCATCCCGCCGATCATCCTGACCTGGGCGGACCGCGCCTACCTCGCCACCTTCGCCGAAGACATCGCCGGCCTGCGTAACGAGGCCGATATCGTCGTTGCCTCGTGCCATTGGGGGCTCGGCGAAGAGGTGCTCGATTATATGAGCGAAATCGCGCATGCCGCGATCGAGGCCGGCGCCGACATCGTGATCGGGCACGGGCCGCATTATTCGCTGCCGGTAGAGCTTTATCGCGGCAAGCCGATCTTTTACGGGCTCGGCAGCTTCTCGTTCCATACCGGGCATGGCGGCCGGCGCCACGGCGATTGGATCGGCATGATGGCGCGGGTCGAGGCCGGGCTGGACGGGGTCGCGGCGGCCCACTTCCGTTTCGTGCGCCACAACGCGGCCAATGAAACCGTGCCCTGCGCGCTCGTCGCGGAGGGCGCGACCTTCGATCGCATCGTCGCCTCCAGCGCCCGGCTCGGCGCCACCCTGACGGCCGAGGGCGAGTGGGTGCGGCTCAACCTGTAGCGCGCTGCACCCGGTTGCGTGCCGCCGTGCCATCGGCATAGCATCCGCCGCCCCGGCGTTCGCGGGGAGGGAACAAGGCAAAGCTGCATGAAAGCCGTTGTCTGCGAAGCCTTTGGCGGTCCCGAGGTGCTGGCGCTGCGCGAGGTGCCCGATCCGGCGCCGCCCGGTCCGGGCGAGGTGCAGGTGTGCATCGCCGCGCGCGGCGTGCAATATGTCGACGTCTTGATGCTCGCCGGCAAATACCAGTTCCGGCCGGAGCCGCCCTTCATCCCGGGCAATGAAGGCGCCGGCGAAGTCGTCGCGGTCGGCGAGGGGGTCACCGGCTTCAAGATCGGCGACCGGATCATGAGCCGCCACCGGCTCGGTGCTTTTGCCCAGCTCGGCAATGCCCGGGCCGAGGATTGCGATCCGGTGCCGACGGGCATGAGCATCGAACAGGCGGCGGTGTTTCGCGGCGCCTACCACACCGCCTACCACGCGCTCTTGCAGCGCGGCCGGATGAAGGCCGGCGATTGGGTGCTGATCAACGGCGCCGCCGGCGGCATCGGCATCGCCGCGATCCAGGTGGCGAAACTGTTCGGCGCGACCGTTATCGCCACCGCCAGCACCGACGAAAAACGCGCCGCCTGCCTGGAGGAGGGGGCCGATTTCGCGATCGATTACCGCGCGGGCTTGCGCGACAAGGTCAAGGAGCTGACCGGCGCGCGCGACGGCGTTGACATCGTCTACGACCCGATCGGCGCCACGGTGTTCGACGAGTCGCTGCGCTGCCTCGCCTGGGGCGGGCGCATCCTGGTGCTCGGCTTCTTGGGCGGCGGGCCGTCAACGCCGCGCACCAACTACCTGCTGATCAAGGGCCTCGAAGTCATCGGCGTGCGCCTCGGCGGGGTCACCGAGCACCAGCCCGAGATCGGCCGCGCCAACATGAAGATTCTCGTCGAGCTGGCCGGGCAGGGGAAGCTGCGGCCGCGCATCTCGCACCGCTTCCCGCTGGAGCGCGCGGCCGACGCGATGCAGGCGGTCATCGACCGCAAGGTGATCGGCAAGGCGGTCGTGGTCGGATAGCGCCTGATCCGGACCGCGGCCGTCTCGGCCGCATGCGGGCGGGACGCCCGCGGTCCAACACCGCGCCTCATTCGTAGCTGACGCCGATCGTCTCGGCGACGAGGACCGGGCGCGTGCCGCCTTCGACCTCCATCGTGCCTTCCGAGGTGATCCGCGTGCCGCCGTTTTCGACCGCCTCGATCGATTTGATCGTGAGGCGCAGCCGGATGCGCGAGCCGGCCGGCACCATGCCGGTAAAGCGCACCCGGTTGGCGCCGTAATTGAGGCCGCGCGAGCGGTTCTTGACGCGGTACAAGGTCGACGTTAGACGCGGCACCAATGACAGGGTCAGCCAGCCATGGGCGATCGTCTTGCCGCCCGGCATCTCGCGCCTGGCGCGCTCGACATCAACATGGATCCATTGATGATCGCCAGTCGCATCGGCGAATTTGTCGATCTGCTCCTGGGTCACAATGTACCAGTCACTGACCCCGACCTCCTTGCCTTCATAGGCTTTCAGATCGGCCGCGCGTTCGACTTCCAGCATTGGGTGCTCCTCGTTCGGAATTGTCGGACCGAGATTGCTTCGTCGCCTCGCTCCTCGCAACGACGCGGGATTTACGGGCGCATGCAGAAGGCGCTCTCGCCCGGGCGGCGCAGCTTTTCGGCGACGCGGGCGAATTCGACGGCCAGCTTCCTTGTGTCGCGTGGGTCGATGATCTCCTCGATCCAGAACGTCTCGGCGGTGCGGAACGGCGAGCGCAGCTTTTCCAGCCGCTCCTCGATCTCGGCGCGCCGCGCGGCGGGGTCCGGGGCGGCCTCGATCTCGGCGCGGTAGGCCGCCTCGATCCCGCCTTCGAGCGGCAAGGAGCCCCAGCGCCCCGACAGCCAGGCGTAACGGATCGAGAAGCGCCCGGAGGGCTGGTTGACCGCGCCGGCGACGCCGAACACGTTGCGCAACAGAAAGGTGCACCACGGCACGCTCGATTGGTTGACCGCGGCCATCGCCCGCACGCCCTTGCGGATCGTCGCGGTTTTCTCCGCCTCCAGCCCGATATGAAAGCCGGGGCAGTCGCACAGATAAACGATCGGCAGGTGAAAGGTTTGGGCGAGGTCGACGAAGCGGATGATCTTGTCGCAGGAATCGGCGGTCCAGCACCCGGCATAGAAGAACGGGTCGCTCGCCATCACCGCCACCGGCAGCCCGTCGATGCGCGCGAGGCCGGTGATGATGGGGCGGCCGAACATCCGGCCCATCTCGAAGAACGAGCCCTTGTCGACGACCGCCTCGACGATCGGGCGCATCTTGTAGACTTGGCGCCGCTCGCGCGGGATCGCCTCGAAGAGGAATTCGTCGCGCCGCTCGGGGTCGTCGGTGCGCGGCCCGCGCGGCGCGACCTCGTAGACCGAGGAGGGCAGGTAGGACAGAAAGCGCCGGGTGCAGGCGAAGGCTTCCTCCTCGCTGGCGGCGGCATGGTCGACCGCGCCGCAACGGGTCTGGATCTCCCAGCCGCCAAGCTCGAACTTGTCGAGGTTGGCCCCGAGCGCGTTGACGACCGGCGGGCCGGCGACGAACAGCGCCGAGCTGTCCTTGGTCATGATCGAATAATGGCTCGCCGCCATCCGCGCAGCGCCGAGGCCGGCGACCGAGCCAAGCCCGAGCGCGACCACCGGGACCTGCCCGAGATTGGCGGTGGTGTAGTAATAGGGCAGGTTGGAGCCAACCCGCCCGGGGAGGTTGGCGCGGCCGGCGGTCTCGATCGTCTTGACCGAGCCGCCGCCGCCCGAGCCTTCGATGATGCGGATGATCGGCAGGTGCAGATCATGCGCCATCTGCTCGGCCATCAGCGGCTTTTCGCGGATCGTCGCGTCGGCCGAGCCGCCGCGCACCGTGAAATCGTCGCCGACCACGACCACCGGGCGGCCGTCGATCGCGGCGCGGCCCATCACGCAATTCGACGGCACCAGGCCGGTCAGGCCGCCGCCTTCGTCATATGAGGCGCGCCCGGCGATCGCGCCGATTTCGTGAAAGCTGCCCTGATCGACCAGGCCGTCGATGCGCTCGCGCACGGTGAGCCGGCCGCCCTGATGCTGCCGCGCCACCTTGTCGGCGCCGCCGAGCTCTGCCGCCAGGCGCTCGCGCAGGCGCAGCTCATCCAATTCCGGCTGCCAGCCCATCGCCCTCTCCGAGCCCCCATACCCGCCCGCTTCAGAAGCTTCGGCGTCTTCCTGGCTCATTTGGCACCGAATTCGGCCATATGAAAACCCCTCGGCCGGGCTTGGCCCGGCCGTCCACGTCTTGCTGCGGCCAAAAGACGTGGGTGCCCACGGATCAAGTCCGTGAGCTGAAGGCCCACGGGCCAAGCCCGGCCACGGGGTATCTGTGGTTGGGCGTGCCGCTCAGCGGTCGCGCATCTTGGGATCGAGCACGTCGCGCAGCGAGTCGCCGAACAGGTTGATGCCGAACACGGTCAGCATGATCGCCAGGCCCGGGAACACCGCGATCCACGGCGCTGTCGTCGCGTATTCCTCGGCGCCGCCCTGAAGCATGAGGCCCCAGGCCGGGACCGGCTCCTGC
>JBGPTQ010000143.1:0-5621 GCA_041490725.1 Allostellaceae bacterium
CGAGGGGGCGCCGCCGGCTGGCGGCGAGGTCGTGCTGACGACCGCCTACCGCCACGGGCTGCGCCTGACCGCGCCGGGCGGCGACGGCCGCCAGCATCTGCCGCTGATGGTTTCGGTCGCCGATAACGGAAGCGGTATCCCCGATGACCTCAAGGCGCATCTGTTCGATCCGTTCGTCACGACCAAGCGCAACGGAACTGGCCTTGGTCTTGCACTCGTCGCCAAGGTGATCGGCGATCACGGCGGCGTCATCGAGTTCGACAGCCAACCCCGGCGCACGGTGTTCCGGGTGTTTCTGCCAGTCGTTACGCCAAAGGGCATTGCGCCAGGGGGCGTCACGCCAGCCGGGGTCGCACAAAACGGTAGCGGCTGATGGGCGCGACAATTCTGGTGGCTGACGACGATCGGGCGATCCGCACGGTGCTGAACCAGGCGCTCGCCCGGCTCGGGCACGATGTGCGGACGACCGGCAATGCGGCGACGCTGTGGCGCTGGGTCGCCGACGGCGAGGGCGACCTGGTCATCACCGACGTGATCATGCCGGACGAGAACGGGCTGGACCTGATCCCGCGCATCAAAAAACTCCGCCCGGACCTGCGGGTCATCGTCATGAGCGCGCAAAGCACGCTGTTGACCGCGGTCAAGGCGACCGAGCGCGGCGCCTTCGAGTATCTGCCCAAGCCGTTCGATCTGCGCGAGCTGGTCAGCGTCGTCGAGCGCGCGCTGAGTGCGCCTCAGAGCGCGCCGGCGCCGACCTCCGATGAGCCTGAGGAACAGCTGCCGCTGATCGGCCGCTCGCCGGCGATGCAGGAGATCTACCGTGCCATCGCCCGGCTGATGGGGACCGATCTCACGGTCATGATCACCGGCGAGAGCGGCACCGGCAAGGAGCTGGTCGCCCGGGCATTGCACGATTTCGGCAAGCGCCGCTCGGGGGCCTTCGTCGCGATCAACATGGCCGCGATCCCGCGCGAGCTGATCGAAAGCGAGCTGTTCGGCCATGAGCGAGGCGCCTTTACCGGAGCCACCTCGCGCAGCATGGGGCGGTTCGAGCAAGCCAAAGGCGGCACGCTGTTTCTCGACGAGATCGGCGACATGCCGGCCGAGGCGCAGACGCGCCTGTTGCGGGTGCTGCAGGAAGGCGAATACAACGCGGTCGGCGGCCGCGTGCCGATCCGGGCGGATGTCCGGATCATCGCCGCCACCCATCGCGATCTGCCGCAGCTGATTCGCCAGGGCCTGTTCCGTGAGGATCTGTTCTACCGGCTTAACGTCGCGCCGGTCCGGCTGCCGCCGCTGCGCGTGCGCAGCGCCGACATTCCCGCCCTGGTGCGCCATTTCACCTCGCTCGCGGCGAAGGAGGGCTTGCCGCTCAAGACCATCGACGAGGCAGGGATGGAGCGGCTGCGGCGCTATCGCTGGCCGGGAAATGTGCGCGAGCTCGAAAATATGGTGCGCCGTCTGGCCGCCCTCTATTCGCAGGAAGTCATCGGCCTGGATGTCATCGAGGCCGAGCTGGCCGAGGCGCCACTGCCGGCGGCACTGCCGGCTGAATCCGCCGGCGGCGAGGGGCTCGCGGCGGCGGTCGAACGGCACATCATCGATTATTTCGCGGCGCACAGGGGCACCCCGCCGGCCGCCGGCCTCTACGACCGGGTGCTGCGCGAGATCGAGCGTCCGTTGATCGTGGCAACCCTCGGCGCGACCCGCGGCAACCAGATCAAGGCCGCCCATTTGCTCGGCCTCAACCGCAATACGCTGCGCAAGAAGATCCGCGAATTGGACATCCCCATTGTCCGCGGCCTAAAATAGGCGGACGCCGCGCCCGCCTGCTGCCGACCAAGTTTCGCCGCCCGGCGGAACAGGCCTTGCGGCGGGGGCGGCGGTTAGGCGTCCGCCGGAGCATCGTTCGGCGGCGACTTCGGTAAGGATTGGTGAATGAGCCTGGCGCGACACGTCCGCTCCTGGGCCGGCGGCATTGGCCTGTGGCGGAAGGTCGGGATCGCGCTCGCGGCCGCGGCGCTGGCGTCGGGGATCGCGACCTATCTGGCGCTGACCGGCGCGCCGCCGTTCGGGCCGCGCCCGGGCGTCGTTCTGGTGCTGCTCAATCTCGATCTCGTGCTGTTGCTCGCCTTGGCGGCGCTGGTGGCAAAGCGGCTGGTCGAGGTGTGGGCGGAACGCCGGCGCGGGCTCGCCGGTTCGCGCCTCCAGGTTCGCCTGGTCGGGCTGTTCGGCCTGATCGCCGTGCTGCCGACGATTATCGTCGCGGTGTTTTCCTACCTGTTTTTCAGCTTCGGCATCGAATCCTGGTTCAGCGACAAGGTGCGCACCGCGATCTCCGAATCGGTCGCGGTGGCCGATGCCTATGTCAAGGAGCATCAGCAGGCGATCCGGGCCGATGCGCTGGCGATGGCCACCGACCTCGATCGCTCCGCCTCCTCGCTGCAGCTGAACCCGCAATACCTCGCGCCGGTGCTGACCGCCCAGGCGGCGATGCGCGGGCTGACCGAAGCCGCGATCCTCGATCGCAAGGGAACGATGCTGGCGCGCACCGGCCTGGTCTTTGCGCTCGGCTTCGAAGATGTCAGCCGGGATGCGTTGCACCGCGCCCAGCAGGGCGAGGTCGTCATCATGACCGACGACCAAGACGAGCGGGTGCGCGCGCTCGTCCGGCTCGACGAGTTCAGCGATCTCTACCTCTATGTCGGGCGGTTCATCGAGCCCAGGGTGCTCGCCCATCGCGACGAGGTCCACCTCGCGGCGGCGCAGTACGAGCGGCTCGAAGGGCAGCGCTCCGGCTTCCAGATCACCTTCGCGGTGATCTACATCCTGGTCGCGATGCTGTTCCTCGCCGCGGCCATATCGATCGGCATCCACTTCGCGGCCCAGCTCGCCGATCCGATCAGCCGGCTGGTCGGGGCGACCGAGCGGGTGCGCGCCGGCGATCTGTCCGCACGGGTTCCCGAAGGCGAAAAGGACGACGAGCTGGGCTCGCTGAGCCGCGCCTTCAACCGGATGACCTACCAGATCCAGACCCAGCAGCACGAGCTGATCGAGGCCAACCGCGAGCTCGATGAGCGGCGGCGTTTCACCGAAACGGTGCTGACCGGGGTGTCCGCCGGGGTCATTGGCCTCGATCGCGGCGGCCGCATCTACCTGCCCAATCGATCGGCTTCGGCGCTGCTGGGCGTCGACCTCGACCTGTCGATCGGCGACGACCTCGCCGAGGTCGCGCCGGAAATGGCCGGGCTGCTCCAGGAAGCGGCCCGGCGTCCCGACAGGCTGGCGCAGGCGCAAGTCCAGATCGCCGGCAACAACAGCACGCGCACGCTATTGGTCCGCATCGCCGCCGAGCGTGAGGCCGAGCAAGACGGGGGCGAGATCAGCGGCTTTGTCGTCACCTTCGACGACGTTACCGAGCTCTTGTCGGCTCAGCGCAAGGCCGCCTGGGCCGATATCGCCCGCCGCATCGCGCACGAGATCAAGAACCCGCTGACCCCGATCCAGCTCTCGGCCGAGCGCCTGCGCCGCAAATACCTGAAAGAGATCAAGAAGGATCCGGAGACGTTCCGCATCTGCACCGATACGATCATCCGGCACGTCGAGGATATCGGGCGGATGGTCGACGAGTTCTCGTCGTTTGCCCGGATGCCGGCGCCGGTGCTGAAACCCGAAGACTTGACGACGATCGTCGAACAGGCCGTCTTCCTGGAGCGCACGGCACATCCCAAGATCGCCTTCGAGACCCGTTTTGCCGCACGTCCGGTGCCGCTGCGCTGCGATGCGCGCCTCCTCGGGCAGGCGCTGATCAATATCATCAAGAACGCGATCGAATCGATCGAGGGCCGAATCGCCGAAAGCGGCCCCTCTCCGCCGGGCCAGATTATCGTGACGGTCGCGGCGGACGGCCCGGTCGCGCTCACCATCGAGGACAATGGCAAAGGCTTGCCGCGGCACGGCCGCGAGCGCCTGACCGAACCCTACGTCACGACCCGCACGAAAGGCACCGGGTTGGGCCTCGCCATCGTCAAGAAGATCATGGAAGATCATCAGGGAGAGCTGATGCTGTCGGATCGGGAGCAGGGCGGCGCGCGGGTTCGGCTGGTGTTTCCTGGCGATGCCCACGCCGCCAGCCCTGTCGGATCGCCCGCAGTGCCAGCGGAGTTGAGTTCGGTCAACCATGGCGCATGACATCCTGATCGTAGACGACGAAGCCGACATCCGGATGTCGATCGCCGGGGTGTTGAAGGACGAAGGCTACGCGACGCGCGACGCCGCCGACAGTAGCGAGGCGCTCGCCGCTATCCAGGCGCGCCAGCCGACCCTCGTGGTCCTCGACATCTGGCTGCAAGGCAGCGAACTCGACGGTATTGCCATCCTGCGCCAGCTGCAGGCCGAGATGCCGTCCGTGCCGGTCGTGATGATCAGCGGGCACGGAACGATCGAGAGCGCGGTGGAGGCGATCAAGATCGGCGCCTACGATTTCATCGAGAAGCCGTTCAAGAGCGGCCGCCTGCTGCTGGTCGTCGCGCGCGCGATCGAGGCGGCCCAGTTGCGCCGCGAAAATGCCGAGCTGAAGCTGCGTGCCGGCGGCGAGCTCGATCTGGTCGGCGCCTCGCCGGCGATCAACCAGCTGCGCCAGCAGATCGAGCGGGTCGCGCCGACCGGCAGCCGGGTCCTGATCACCGGGGCGCCGGGCTCCGGCAAGGAAGTGGTCGGCCGCTTGCTGCATGCGCGCTCGCGCCGCGCCGCGGGGCCGTTTGTCCCGGTCAATTGCGCGACGATGCGACCCGACTGGCTGGAGATCGAGCTGTTCGGCTGCGAGGCGAGCAATGACGGCATGCCGCGCAAGGTCGGCACCTTCGAGCGCGCCCATGGCGGGACCCTGTTTCTCGACGAGGTCGCCGACATGCCGCTCGAGACCCAGGGCAAGATCGTGCGGGCCTTGCAGGAGCAGACCTTCGAGCGGGTAGGGGGCTCGCGCCGGGTCGAGGTCGATGTGCGCGTGGTGGCCTCGTCCAATCGCGAGTTGTCGGCCGAGATCGCGGCCGGCCGCTTTCGCGAGGATCTGTTCTACCGACTGAACGTGGTGCCGATCCGAGTGCCGGCCTTGCGCGAACGGCGCGAAGACATCCCTCTGCTCGCCCGGCATTTCGTGCAGCGCGGGGCGGAGGCGGCGCGGATTTCGCCGCGCGACTTCGGCGAGGATGCGCTGGCCGCGTTGCAGGCCTACACCTGGCCGGGGAATGTGCGGCAATTGCGCAACGTCATCGACTGGCTCTTGATCATGGCGCCGGGCGAGGCCAGCGAGCCGGTGCGCGCCGACATGCTGCCCAACGAGATCACCGCGATCGCGCCGAGCGTCGTCAAATGGGACAAGGGCAGCGAGATCATGACCCTGCCGTTGCGCGACGCGCGCGAGGTGTTCGAGCGCGAATATCTCTTGGCCCAGGTCACCCGCTTCGGCGGCAACATCTCGCGCACCGCGGCTTTTGTCGGGATGGAGCGCTCGGCATTGCACCGCAAGCTCAAATCCTTGGGGGTGTTCGGCAACGACCGCCCGCTCAAGGTCGGGACGTGATCTCCCTCGCGCCTAGCGTCGTCAAATGGGACAAGGGCAG
>JBGPTQ010000144.1:0-5586 GCA_041490725.1 Allostellaceae bacterium
CTGAGGGACGAGAAGCGGCGGGTGTTCGAGGCCTGGCGCCGGGGGCGGTATCTGCCGGGCTACGCCACGGCGCGGCGAGCCTGGCTGGCCGATCTGGCCCGCGATCCGACGCCGAACCGCATCCGCCGCTTCGGCCAGGCCTTGGTGCTGGCGGCCGAGCTGGCGCCGGATATTCGTCACCTGCATGCCCATTTTCTGCACACGCCAGCGTCGGTGGCGCGGTATGCGGCGATGATGTGCGGGTTGCGCTGGTCGGTATCGGCCCATGCCAAGGATATCTGGACGATCCCCAACTGGGAAAAGCGCGATAAGCTTGGCTCGGCACAATGGGCGGTCACCTGCACCGAGGTTGGGCGAGGGCACCTGGCCGGACTGGTGGCATCGCCCGGCAGGGTCGCGCTGTCCTATCACGGGCTCGATCTCGAGCGCTTCCCGCCGCCGCGGCCGCGATACGCCGTCGGTGACGGCAGCGATCCGGCGCGTCCGGTCACTGTGCTGTCGGTTGGCCGGGCGGTCGAAAAGAAGGGCTATGACGATCTTGTCGCCGCGCTCGCGCTGCTTCCGGCCGATCTCGCCTGGCGCTTTGTTCATATCGGCGGCGGCGCCCTGGCAAAGCGATTGAGACGGCAAGCGCGTCGCCTCGGCCTCGAGCAGCGCATCGAGTGGCGTGGCGCGCGGCCGCAGCCGGAGGTCCTCGCGGCTTATCGCGAGGCTGATCTCTTTGTGCTGGCCGCCAAGATCGGCAAGGATTCCGACCGCGACGGCCTGCCCAATGTACTGATGGAGGCGCAGAGCCAGCGCCTCGCCTGCGTCGCGACGCAGCTGCCGGGAATTGGCGAATTGCTCGAGCACGGCCGTACTGGCGTGCTGGTGCCGCCGGGCAATCCGCGGGCGCTGGCGGTGGCTCTCGACGCCCTGATCCGCGATCCCATGCAGCGCATCCGGCTCGGCGCCGCGGGCGAGGCGCGGGTCCGGCAAGAGTTCGACATGAAGAGCGGCATCGGCGTACTTGCGGCGCTGTTCGGCCTGCCGGAGCAGCAGCCCGAGACCGCCCCGACAGCGGCACTGGCTGCGGCAGACTGATCGCCCAGCAGACTGATCCCAATGCAGATTGCGTTTTATGCGCCGCTGAAGCCGCCCGATCATCCAATGCCGTCGGGCGACCGTCGGATCGCGCAGCTCTTTCTCGACGCGTTGCGCGGCGCCGGGCACCGGCCGTTTCTGGCATCGCGGCTGTGCAGCTATGACGGCGCGGGCGACCCGCTGCGCCAGGCCCGGCTCGGCAGGATTGTCCGGGACGCCGCCGCGCGGCTGGTGCACCGCTGGCAGCGGGAACCCGGTGCCGCTCCCGAGCTGTGGTTCACCTATCACCTCTACTACAAGGCGCCGGATTGGCTCGGTCCCGTCATCAGCACCGCGCTCGGCATTCCTTACGTCATCGCCGAAGCCTCGTGCGCGCCGAAACGGGACGGGGGAAGCTGGCAGGGTGGCCACCGTGCGGTCGAAGAGGCGTTGCGCCGGGCGGATGCGGTGCTCGGGCTCAACCCGGCCGACCGCGAATGCGTGCTGCCGCTGTTGCGCGATCCGCAGCGCTGGATCGCGTTGTCTCCGTTTCTCGACGCGCGGCGCTATGGCGCGCGCCCGGCCCGGCAGCAATCATCGCCGCCGCGCCTCGTCGCGGTGGCGATGATGCGGCAGGGCGACAAGCTCGCCTCCTACCGGCTGCTCGGCGCGGCCTTGGCTGATCTGCTCGACTTGCGATGGTCGCTCGACATTGTCGGCGACGGCGCGGCCCGCGCCGAGGTTGAAAGCGCGCTGGCACCGCTCGGCTCGCGAATCTGCTACCGCGGCGCGCTCGATGAGGCGGCGATCGCGGCGGCCCTGGCCGAGGCCGACCTGTTCGTGTGGCCGGCAGTCAACGAAGCCTTCGGCATGGCGCTGCTCGAAGCGCAGGCGAGCGGTGTGGCCGTGGTGGCCGGGGCGAGCGGCGGCGTCGGTGGCATCGTCGTCTCGGGCGAAACCGGACTGCTCGTCCCGCCCGGCGATGTCGCGGCCTTCGCGGCGGCGGTGCGTCGCCTGATCCTCGACGGCGCGGTGCGCGCTGCAATGGGGGCGGCGGCGCGCGCCAAGGTGCGGCGCGAGCATGACCTCCCCGCCGCCGCCACGCGGCTCGCCGTGGCGATCGAACGGCTCGGCGGGGTGCGCGCGGCGTGACCTCTTCGGTGTTGTTCTACGTTCAGTATCTGCTCGGTATCGGGCACCTGCAGCGCGCGTTGCGCATCGCCGAGGCGCTCGCCCGGGACGGCATCGCGGTGACGCTGGTCTGCGGTGGCGCGCCGGTCGCGCTGCCGAGGGATCCATCGGTTCGCTTCGTGCAGCTGACGCCCGTGCGGGCACTCGACGCGCGCTTCGAGGTGGTCGACAGCGCCGGCAAGCCGATCGATGACGCGCTGCGCGAAGGGCGGCGCGCGGCGTTGCTCGCGGCCTTTGCCATGGCCCGGCCGGATGCCGTGATTATCGAGGGGTTCCCGTTTGCGCGCCGCGCCTTTCGCTTCGAGCTGGAGCCGCTGATCGAAGCGATTCGCGCGGCAATGCCGCGGCCGCGCCTCATATGCTCGGTGCGCGACATCGTGGTGGTGCGCGACGACCCGCAGCGGCACCGCGACATCGCCCTGCGCGTGCGCCGCGATTTCGACGCGGTGCTGGTGCATGGCGATCCCGCCCTCATCCCGTTCGAGGCAAGTTTCCCGGCGGCGCCGGACATCGCCGACCGGGTGATCTATACGGGCTATGTCTGCCCACCGGCCGGGTCGATGAGCGGCGCGGCGGTGACCGGGGGCGACGAGGTCGTGGTCTCCGCTGGCGGCGGAGCGGCCGGCCACGCCCTGCTCAGGGCCGCGCTTGCGGCGCGCCGGTCCGGGTGTCTGGCGGGCCTGCCGTGGCGCTTGTTCGCCGGCACCAACCTGCCCGAGGCCGATTTTGCAGCGCTCTGCGCGGATGCTCCTGCAGGGGTTGCCGTCGAGCGATTCTGTTATAATTTCGTTGGGCTGCTGCGCGGCTGCCGAGTGTCGGTCAGCCAGGCGGGGTACAACACGGTGCTCGATATCCTGGCCGCGCGGGCGCGTGCCGTCCTCGTGCCGTTCGCGGCCGGGCGCGAAACCGAGCAGCTGATGCGCGCCGAACGGCTGGCTACGCTGGGTGCGGTCGAGTTGGTGCGCGAAAACGAGCTGTCGCCCCAGAGACTTGCCGCAGCGATCGAGCGCGCCGCGGCGCGCGCGCCGGCGACGGTCGCGATCGACACCGGCGGAGCGGCGTACACCGCCCGACTGATCGCTGCGATGATCCGCCCCGGCGAATGCCGCGCCGAGGATTTTGTGGCAGGTTTGAGCCAGAGTATTATTGCTCAATGATTGATCGTGTGCGCGTCGTCGAGGCAGCGACCGCTGAGTGGCCCGATCTCGTTGATGAGTTCGATCGATGGGGGATGGCTGGGCGTGTTGCCATGTTGTGGTGGCGCGACGATGACGCGGTGACGGTAACGCCGCAGCTTGGCGATTTGCTGCGGCTTGCCGGTGAGGTGCCCGTCGCGCTTGCCGTGATCCCGGCGCTTGCCCGCCCTGAGCTGGCGGCCGCCTTGCGCGGCAGGCCGCTTGTCGCGGTGCTGCAGCATGGCTGGCAGCATGCGAATCGGGCCAAGCACGGCAAGAAAAGCGAATACCCGAAAGGGCGGTCGGCTGCGGTGGTCGCGGCGGAGGTCGGTGCCGGGCGGGCTCGCCTCAAGGCCTTGTTCGGGCGGCGCGCCCTGGCCACGCTTGTGCCGCCGTGGAACCGCTTCGCCGGCGAATTTCTGCCACTGCTTTCCGAGAATGGGATCGCCGGGATTTCGACGATGGTATCGCCGCGAGGCGCGGCCGTGCCGCCCGGCCTCGTCGCGCCCGGGCTCGTCGCAATCGATGTGCATGTCGATCTTGTCGCGTGGCGGGGCGATCGCGGATTTATCGGCGCGGCCGCCGCGCTGGGCGGCCTTGTCGGCCATCTGCGGGCGACGAGGCTCGGCGCAGCCGCGTCGGCCGGGCCGATCGGGATCCTGACGCATCACCTGATCATGGATGGCCCGACCGCGGCGTTTCTCGATTCTCTGATCGCGCTGACGCGCGCCCATGCCGCCGCCCGTTGGGCGACAGCCACCGAGCTGCTGCAATGATGCCGATCGAGGGGGTTGGTGAAGACCCGGCCGGGACCACCCGGCATGTCTATCCGGCGGCCGCCATGGTCGGAGACTATCTGCGTGCCGCCGCCGGGTTGGTGCCGACCGGCGTGGTGTTTGCGACGGAACCGGTCAGCGCCGTGGTGGCAACGGTGCTCGGCAGCTTTGCCGCGGTCTTTGGTATTTTCGGCCTGCGGACCGTGCTGCGTCACGGGACGCGCCTCGAAATGACTGACACCGAGCTGCGCGCGCACGGAGCCTGGCGCTGCCGGATCAGCTGGGCCGAGCTCGACCGCATGAAGCTGACCTATTACTCGACGCGCCGCGACCGGCAAAGCGGCTGGATGCAGCTCGAACTCCGCGCAGGCGGTGCCAAGGTCAGGCTCGACAGCCGGATTGCCGGCTTCGATCGTCTGGTGCGACGCGCTGCCGAGGTCGCCGCGACGCGCGGCGTTCCGCTGAACGAGGCGACGCTGGACAATCTCCAAGCGCTCGGGATCAGGCGGTCGGAACCTGGAGCGCAGCGATGAGAGATGTGCTCCGGGTGGAGGATCTGCATGTCCGGTTCACCGCCCCGGGCCGTTTCATCGAGGCGGTCAGAGGGGTCACGTTCCGCATCCGGCCAGCCTCGACGATCGCGCTCGTCGGCGAGTCCGGCTCGGGCAAATCGGTCGTCAGCCAGAGCATTTTGCGCATCCTGCCGCGCAATGGCGAGATTACCCGGGGGGCGATCCTGTTCGCTGATCCGCGCGGCAAGGACGAGCCGGTCGATCTCGCCCGATTGCCGGCCGATGGACCGGCGATGCGGGCGATCCGCGGCGGCCAGATCTCGATCATCTTTCAGGAGCCGATGAGTTCATTGTCGCCGCTGCACACGATCGGCGATCAGGTTGGCGAGGCGCTGCGGCTGCACCGCGGCGGTACGGCGGCGGAGGCAAAGGAGCTGACCATCGATATGCTGCGCCTCGTCGGGTTTCCCGATGCGGGGCGGGCTTGGCGCAGCTACCCGTTCGAGTTGTCGGGCGGGTTGCGGCAGCGCGCGATGATTGCCATGGCGCTGGTGTGCCGACCGGCGCTGTTGATCGCGGACGAGCCGACGACCGCACTCGATGTGACGATCCAGGCGCAGATCCTGAAGCTGCTCGTCGAGTTGCAGCGCGAACTTGGGATGGCCGTGCTGCTGATCACCCATGATCTTGGGGTCGTCGCCAATATCGCGGAGGAAATCGTCGTCATGTATCGCGGCGAGATCATGGAGAGCGGCGCGCTCGACGATATCTTTCGCCGGGCGCAGCACCCTTATCTGCGCGCGCTGTTGCGCGCGGTCCCGCGCTTCGACATGCAACCGGGCGAGCGCCTGACGCCGCTCCGCGAAATTC
>JBGPTQ010000145.1:0-5559 GCA_041490725.1 Allostellaceae bacterium
CAAATCGAAGCGGTTCGCCGCGAGGCCTTCGCGGCAGGCTACGCGGCGGCGATGCAATCGATCCGCGATTTCGCTGCGCAGCCGGCGCCCGGCGCCGCGCCAGTCGCCACCCAGCCGCGGCGGCGGGGGCGTCCCGCCGCATCGGCGGGACCCAGCCCGCCGGCCCAACAGCGCCAGCCTCGCGCCGCAGTCGGATCGCCGCGCCGCGCCAGCCGGGCGCCGGGGCGGCGGCCGCAGCGCGGCACCAATGCGCGGCTCGTCGAAGAGGTGCTGCAATCCAATGCCCCGCGCGCCTTGCGCCCGGCCGAGATCCGCAGCGCGCTGCAGCGCGACAAGGGCGTGGCGATGGCCTTCACCTCGATCCGCCACGCGCTGGGCCAGTTGGAAGAGCACCGCACGGCCGAGCAGGTCGCCGACAGCAAGACGTGGCGTTACCGCGGACATACCGGCGCCGCATCCACTTCGGGCTGAGGGGTTGGACGTCGACTATTTCCCTCTCCGCCCTGGCGCAGCGACGCTTTTATTCGACGAGGTGCCCGCCGGTTAGCGCGACCGAGCGGGTGCCGGTGCCGGTGCAGTTGCTGTTGAAGGTCGATCCGCCGCTGAAGCTGATGGACCATGCGACCAGCTGGGTGCACACCGCCCCGCCGGTATCGCTGCCGCCCGAAAAGCTGACGGGCTCACCCGGGAAATAGATCGCACCGGTGATATTCTGTGTGGCGCCGCCGCTCAGCGAATTGGTCACGCTGGTGTCGGTGCAGGCGCGGTCCAGGTAGAGCGCGATGCCCGACAGCGCGCCCGAGCTTGGCGCGGTGATCGAGACCGTGGTGCCGCCGTCGAACTTGGTCGTCGCGCAGCTCTGGCTGGGGTTGCTGGTTGTCAGGATGATCGTGGTGCCACTGGTCGCGGTCAGCGTCGAGCCGCCGGTAATCTTCAGGAGACCCTGGTCGATGATGAAGGTGCCGGCACCGAGCGTCAGGGTTGAACCGCCGTCCAGCGTCACGCCGCCGCAGAATACGTAAACCCCTGACACACCGACGTTTTTCGTCTTGCTTTGGGCGCTGACATGGTAGTTGTTCGAGTCGCAGCCGGAATAAGCCGGGACCGCGGCGCTGAGATAGGGATCGATCAGCGGGTCGACCCCGGTGTAGGTGCCGCTCGTCGTGGTGAGCCCGGTACCGCTCACCCCGCCGACGATGTAGGCGCTCGCCGCGCTGATCGTGCCGCTTACATTCAACGCGCTGGTCGAGGGCGAGTTGACGTAGAGCGAGCACCCGTTGAAAGTGAGCGTCGAGTTGCCTGAGTCGCTGACGCTGGTTTCGTTGTTGGGGTCGAGCGCGATGACGCAGCCCAGGCCCGTTTTGGTGGTGTCCGCCTGCGCGACGGCGCGAGCGGAGATGGTCGGCCCGGTCGAGATGAACAGCGCCGACAGCAGCCGGTTTTGCGGTTGCGTGATGATCACCTCGACGGTTAGGTCGTTGCCCGATGCCGGCGGATAGTTGACGGTCACGGTTGTGCCGTTGCTACCGTCGACGAAATTGTATCCGGCGGCGATCCTCTTCGCCTCGGCGACGAAGGTCGACCTCGGCGCGCCGGCCGCCAGCGCTGCGGCCGCGGTCGAAGCCCCGGCGTCGGCGGCGCCTTGCATCGCACGCTTGGTGAAATACCAGCTCGCCGCTTCGGTGCCGAGCCCGGCCATACCGACCAGGCCCGACAACGACAGCGTCAAAAATATCGCGGTCGCGCCGGCGGAATCGCCGAGCAATCTCGCGATCAATCCCCCGGCACGGGCGGCGGGCGCGGCGGAGCAGCGGCTGGGGGAAGCGCGCACCCTCGAATGCCCCACGAACGAGCCGCCAAGGAAACGCCATCGATCGGGAAATGCCATTTGTCTGTTTCTTTCTTCCGGGAGAGCCGCTTCTGACGGTCTGGAGCGGCAGAAAAACCCCTGAACGTACTTCGCAACGCTGATCAGCCTCGGATCAGCTGGGATAGCAGGCTTGCGCAGTCAGCGTGACCGACAGGTCCAGGAACGGAATCAACAGCGCCATCGGATAATTCGCCGAGACCTGATTGCCGCAGCTCGGGGTGGTGACTGAAAACGCCGAGGCTGCGACACCGCTGCCGGACCGGGCGGCGGCATAACTTTCGATATCGCTCACTGAGCCGCACACCGTCGGGTTGATGCTGGCGCACCGCGCCGCTTCGGCGACGGAATAATCGAGCGCGGTTTTCAGCCACACGGCTCGCCCGCATTCGGCAACCCCGAACACGAACATGAATAATACCGGAGAGACCAGCGCGAGTTCGACTGCGGCACTGCCACGCGCGTCATGGCGCAGGCCGCACAACCCCGCGATGCCCCGCAACAGAGATCCGATCAGCCTCATGGCGGCCACGCGTATCTAATGGACGCGGACCGTTGCCTGGGCCTTGAGGGTCGAGTTCCCGAGCAGCGAATAAGGGAGTATCGGAGAATACGCCAACTGCGCACTCACGATGACGTAATAGCCGCCGTATTCGCCGTCGGCGCACGGGAGGCTGTTGCAGGAGAGGAGATCAATCTTGCTGCCGTCCGGGCAGCGGCATTCTTGATAGGGCGCCGGATTAGTCGCCGGATCTGCTGGAAGCAAGGTGAGCCCCGTCGCCGAGGTCACGGCATTCGCGATCCCGGTGCTCGAGTTGCTGTTCCATGGGTGAAGCGAGGCGTATTGCGCACCGGCTTGTGCCGCTTGCTGCACCTGGATTTGTTGCGAGTAGGCGAGGCCGAGGTCAGCCACCGGTGTCAGCAGTCCGAGCAGGAGCGGCGCGGCCAGCGCAAATTCGACTGCCGAGGTGCCGCTCTGGGCGCGCACCAGGTAAGCCAGGCGGCGCGACCAGCGTTGAATTTTCCGGCATTTGCCCGCAATGCACGGTGTGCCTGGGTCTCCCGCCATGACATACCTCCAACTGTGCCGGCTCATCGGCGCGAGGCTATGCCGGGAAGCGCATCGTGTAATTGATTTTAATCAACTGGAACACGCGACGCGAGTAATTTAAGTGAGAAATGCGCGTCAGCGAGCGCTCCGGACCCTCACCTCACCCCGAGGGAATGAACGGCGGCGTTACGCTGCCGCGAGCTGGCGCGGCCGATAGATCGCAATATGCGCGATATGGGCGATCGGGGTCCTTTCGCCGGCGAGGACCAGAGCGTCGAGCTCGACGAAGCGGTGGCCCTTGTGCTCGTAATTGCCGGTGATGCGGGCGCGCACCGACAGCGTTTCGCCGACCGATGCCGTGGCCAGATGCTGCACCCGGCTGCCGGTATGGATCCACGGGCCGAGGGCGACGTTGCGGCTCAACACGAAATTGCAGCTGCGCAGAATCGTGGCGGGATGGATCAGCCCCTCTTCGGCATAGATCGGCGCGGTCTCGCGCAAATCGGTGAGGTAGCGCGCGGTCACGTCCGGGGTGATCGGGTATGGGTCGATGCCGAGCCAGCTCTCGGCGGCGAGTGACATCTCGTCGGCCGGCCGGCGTTCGGCGCGCTGCGGCACCTTGCGGAACAGATCGAGGGAGGGCGCTATCGGCCGCGCGTCGGGCAAGGCTGCCCGCCCGGCGGCGCAAGCCTCGCCCCGGCTTTCGACGGATATGTCGAGCCCGCCGCCATTCTTACTCGCGTTGACGGGCTCGGTCGCGGTCACGCTCGCGATGTCGCCATCATAGACCGGCTTGAAGAAGCGGCACTCGGCGGTGCCGCGCTCGAGCCAGGCGCGGCCCCAGCGCATCACCGGCAGATGCGTCATGTAGCCATACACATCGACCCCCGGCACCAGTCCGCCGCCAAACCCGAAGCGGCGGGCGACGGCGTCGTCGTGGATCTTGTTCTCCGAATCATGGGCGGTGTTGTAGGCGGACACCCGATAGGGGCCGAGAAACTCGCTGGTCATTGCTGCCTCGCGTCAAACGCGGTGATGGACCCAGAGATTGGGCTCGACATAGACGGCGTGGTCCTCTTCGCGGGACACATGGACCGGCGACAACGCGCCCGGCACGACGATATCGCCGCTGCGATCGAAATTCATCCCGGTCCACTCCGACCATTCGGCCAGGCTGCCGGCGATCACCATGCTGTGCGGCGCGATTTTGACAATACGCCCGCCGGCGCGCACATGCGCGCGCAGCCAGGAATCATGGGGCAGCCCGTCGCCGCGGGTGCGCGCCACATAGTCGGCGAACGGAACATGCGGCTCGTGGTGCTTGTCGCTCGGGCGCAGCGGCGCGTAGAGATCGCCAAAGCCGCGCGCCCACATATTCGCGATCATCGCCTCTAGCATCAGTTGCGAGATGCCGCGTCCGCGATAGGGCGGCAGCACGATGATTTCGAGCGCGCTGACCGCGGTGGGCCGGCGCCCGGCACGCCAATCCGCATCGGCCCAGCGGATCACCGCATCCCAGCCGCCGAGAGGAAGCTCGTTGCGTCCGATCGTTCCGTCGCGAAACGCGAACGGCACGCTGCAAGCCCGGGCGATCACCCGATCCGGCGCGTCGCGGTCGACCGCGGCGAGGACGAAATCGAGATAACGGTCGAGCGCCCCGTTCGCATAATAGAGCGCCGCGGTCGGGTCGTGCCGCATGAACTCCGGCACCGCCGCGCCGAACTCGGCGGAAAACAGTTGCGCGCGCAGCTCAGGCCGCTCCGCGAGCGTCGAAACGGCGAGCCGCCCGGCCGGGAAGCTGTTTCTCTCAGGTGTCATTGCGAGCGAAGCGAAGCAATCTCATTCCGGTTGCGCTCCGGCCCGCCGAGATTGCTTCGTCACTCCGCTCCTCGCAATGACATTCGGGTCAAAGCCCGGCGACCGGATTATTTCTGCTGATCGCGGTCGAGCACCGCCTGAATTTTTTTCGGATCGACGGCGAGGGGCGGGATCTTGGCGCGCTCAACCTGCAAGAGCCCACCGACCCGGCTGTCGCGCTGGCCCCAGCCGCGGTTCATCGCCTCGGTCAATTCTTCGAGTGCGAGGTTGGCGAGCCGCATCGGCACCCCGACCTCGCGCCCGAGCCCGACCGCGAGCGACACATCCTTGTGCAGGAGGCGCAGCGCGAAATCCGCGGGATCATAGGCGCTGCTCAAAAACTTGCCGAGCCGGTCGAAGGTCCGCTGGCGCCCGGTCGCGCCCTGCCGCACCGCCTCCCACAATTCGAGCGGCTCGACCCCGGCCTTGATGCCCATCGTCATCACTTCGGCGAGCGCCACGCCGACGACCGCGCTGGTGCAATTGTGCACCAGCTTGGCGATCGTGCCGGCGCCGATCGGGCCGATATAGCGCGCCTGGTCGCCCATCGCGTCGAGCACGCTTTTGTGCCGGCCGAACTGCTGCTCGTCGCCGCCGACCCAGATCGCCATCTTGCCGCTGGCCGCCCCGCCCGGACCGCCGCTGACCGGGGAATCGAGCATGTAGAGGTTCTTTTCGGCGAAGATCGCGTTGATCTTGCGCACTACCGCCACAGAGTTGGTCGACATGTCGAAGAACGCGGTGTCCGGCTTCATGCCCTCGATCAGCCCATTGGGGCCGAGCG
>JBGPTQ010000146.1:0-5558 GCA_041490725.1 Allostellaceae bacterium
CGACAATTTGGGGCGCGAGAAAACGGCCGGTTTCGGGTGCCTGTGGGTCGGGCTGCGCGCCGGCGATCGCATCTTGCCACTCGCCGCGGGCGAGCCCGGCGCCGGACTGGGCATCCGATTTGACGGTCTGGATGAAATGCCCGCCGCACTCGCGCACGCGCAGCGCCAGGCCCCGCCGCGCCAGCAGATGGTCCGATGTGTCGAAGTAGGTGCTGACCAGCCTGGCCCGGGTGGCGCCGGCGCTATCGCATGCCCGCGCTTCGAGCGCGCGCGCCAAGGCCGGCAGATCCCGGGCGCGGGCGGTGAGCTTCAGTTCGATCTCGGTGGCGATATCAGCCCTCCTCGGGGCAGGAGCACCAGCTAACTCCGTTCCGTCATTCCCGCGAAAGCGGGAATCCAGGGGGCCAGAATATGAGCGGTCGCCCTGGACCCCCGCCTGCGCGGGGGTGACGATACCCTGTTGAGCCGACGCGCCTCATGTCAAAACGGCTGCGAACCGATGACGGTGGTGCGATGCATCAGCCGGCGCAGGGGAAGCGCATAGTCGCAGTTCGCCAGATGCATGGCGCTCGCATTGTCCCACATCACCAGGTCGCCCTCCCGCCAGTGATGGCGATAGCAAAACTCGGGCCGCACGCAAAAGGCGTCGAGCTCGGCGATCAAATCGAGCGCCTCGTCTTCGGGCATTCCCGCGATGCCGATGCACTCGCCGGCAGTCACGTAAAGCGCCTTCTTCCCGGTGTAGGGATGGGTGCGCACGATCGGATGGGCGATGTCCGGGGTCTCGGCAAGCTGGGAAGCGGTCAGCTTTGGGCGCGGGCTGTCGGCCACCCGCCGCCGCATCGCGTAGCGGTGGATCGCCTGCAGCCCATCAAGGCGCCGTTTCATCGCCTCGGGCAGCGCGTGGTAAGCGGCGAGCGTGTTCGCGAAAACCGTGTCGCCGAGCGGCTTGCCGTCGCGCTGCGGCACTTCCTTGGCGTAGAGCAGCGAACAGCGGCTCGGGCATCGCCGGTAGGAGGTGTCGCTGTGCCAGGTGAACCCGGCATCCGCCAGGCCGATATGCTCGCCCGCTTCGTTTCGCACGTTCGAGATCAACAGGATCTCGGGATGGCCCGGCAACAGGTATTTCTTGACGATATGGATTTCGAGCTCGCCGAAGCGGCGGCTGAAGGCGATGTGCTGTTGGTTGGCGAGGCGCTGGTCGCGGAAGAACACCACGATGTTCTCGTGGAACGCCCGCTCGATCTCGCCGAAAGTCGCTTCGTCGATCGGCGTTGACAGGTCGAACACGAGTTCGGCGCCGCAGGCAGCCTCGCTCTTGCGCACCGGGATCGCCATTGGGATCGCCATGCTCGGAGTTACTCCGCGGGAGGGACGTGATCGAGTCTTGCTTTCACGGTTTCTTAAGTCAAATCGCGTTTGATCGCTGTTCGCGGGATCCCCCCCGCTCGCATTCTCGAGGATGGCTGATGTCGCGGGTTCTTGTCGTCGAGCCGGACTGGCGGATAGCGAAGTTCATCGCCGGAATCCTTGCCGATTTCGGTCATCATGTGCAGCAGTGCCGCGATGCCGGGGATGCCCGGAAATGGCTGAATCGGACGCGGTTCGACGTGCTCGCCACCGATCTCGTGCTCAGTGATCAGGCGGAGGATTTCCCCGGTTTGGCGCGGTGCGTTCCGGTTCTGACGCTAAGCGGTCGGCCGTTCCGGCCCGCTGCCGACGGATACGCACGGCCGGCGCGCCTGCATGACAAGCCGTTCCGCTTTGGCGATCTGCACATGCTTGTGGCGGCTATCGGGGCTCGCGAGTGGGCACCGGCGCTCGCCGCCTGATTTCGACCGCGTACCGCGCATAATGCCCCGCCCCTTCCCTCCCGCTTGAGGGAGGAAAGCGGACGGATGCCGCGGCAACCGCCGCGCCCGACTTATCGCAATTTAGAACGATCACAAAGAACGGTTGCGGGGCCGGCTCCGCCCGATCTCACGCACCCCAAACCCACGGTGTCTTCCGGTACCGCCCCGATGCGCTAGACTATGCGCTAGACTGCACGCGCTAGACTGAAATGATCTGGCGGCGCGGACACGGGGCCCGGAGGAGCGCACAGCATGAAGGCGGATTACATCATCATCGGCGCGGGTTCGGCGGGCTGCGTTCTGGCCAACCGGCTGACCGAAGATCCCGGCAACCGGGTCTTGCTGATCGAGGCGGGCGGGCGCGACTGGAACCCGCTCATTCACATCCCCGCCGGCTTTATGAAGATGCTCGACCACCCGACCCTGACCTGGGGTTTCCGGGCCGAGCCCGATCCCGGCACGGCGGGGCGCGCGATCCTCTATCCGCGCGGCCGGGTGCTCGGCGGATCGAGCTCGATCAACGGGCTCATTTACATTCGCGGCCAGCCCGAGGATTACGATCACTGGGCCCAGCTCGGCAATCGCGGCTGGTCGTGGGACGATTGCCTGCCGTTTTTCCGCATGGCCGAGCGCTGGGAGGGCGAGGAGACCGAGTTGCGCGGCAAGGACGGGCCGCTGTTCACCTCGAAGATGGACCGGCCGGAAATCTGCGCCACCGTGATCGAGGCCGGGAAGGAGCTTGGGCTCGAATATCGCGAGGACGTCAACAGCTTGCCGCCGGGCGCCGGCGACAGCATCGGCTGGTGCCAGCAGACCCGCGGCGGGCGGCGCCGCGCCAGCACCGCGCGGACCTATTTGCGCCCGGCCTTGAAGCGCCCCAACCTCGAACTCGTCACCAAGGCGCTGGTCCACCGCATCGTGTTCGACGGCACCCGCGCCGTCGGCGTCGAGTTCTCGCGCGGCGCCGGCGGCGCGATCGAGCGGGCCGACGCCGCGCGCGAGGTGATCCTCTCGGCCGGCGCGGTCGGCTCGCCGCATCTCCTGCAGCTCTCCGGGGTGGGCGACCCCGATCATCTCGCCAAGACCGGCATCCCGGTGACGCACGCCCTGCCGGGTGTTGGCCGGAACATGCAGGACCACTACGTCACGCGCATCACCTACCCGATCCATGGGGCGCCAACCGCCAACGAGCGCGCCCACGGCCTGCCGCTCGCCGCCGAAATCTTGCGCTGGCTGGTCAACGGCAAGGGGATGCTCAGCTACAGCGCGTCCTTGGTCGCCGCCTCGGTCAAGGTGCTGGAGGAATCGGCGACCCCCGATATGCAATGCTCGTTCGCGCCGGGCAGCTTCAAGGACGGCCAGGTCGGCCAGCTTGAGGAGGAACCCGGGCTCACCGGCGGCACGTGGCAGATGCGCCCGTTGTCGCGCGGCTATGTCGAGGCGCGCTCGCCGCGGCCGGGCGACCCGCCGGCGATCAACCCGCGCTACCTCTCCGAAGAGACCGACCGGCGCGCCGTGGTCGGAGGCCTGCGCTATGTGCGCCGGATCTTCGCGGCGCCGGCGCTGGCGCGCTATGTCGGGGCGGAGAAATTGCCGGGCAGGCAGGTGGAGAGCGATGACGAGCTCTTGGATTACGCCCGGCGCAACGGCAATACCGTCTATCACGCCACCTGCACCTGCATGATGGGTCCACATCCGATGGCGGTCGTCGACGACCAGCTGCGGGTGCACGGGCTCGAGGGGTTGCGCGTCATCGACGCCTCGGTGATGCCGGCGGTGACCTCGACCAATACCAACGCACCGACCATCATGATCGCCGAAAAGGGCGCGGCGATGATCAAGGCGGCGGCGCGGCAGAAGATGGCGGCGTAGGCTTTCCGTTTGTCGTCCCGGCGAAGGCCGGGACCCACGGCGCCGCGAGGCGGTGAGTTCGGGAGTTGCTTCGGCGGCGGTGCCTTGTCCAAGGCGCAGGGCCGGTGGAGGGGTGGATCCCGGCCTTCGCCGGGATGACAATTGGGTGGTGAGGGGAGACGCCATGCAAGCGGATTACGTGATCGTCGGCGCCGGATCGGCGGGCTGCGTTCTGGCCAACCGCTTGACCGAGGACCCAGCGACCCGGGTCTTGCTGATCGAGGCGGGCCCGCGCGACCGCAACCCGTTCATCCACATTCCGGCCGGCTATATGAAGCTGCTCGACCATCCGATTTTGACCTGGGGGTATACGGCCGAGCCCGATCCCGGCGTCAACGGGCGAAGGATCCTCTATCCGCGCGGCCGGGTGCTGGGCGGCTCCAGCTCGATCAACGGGATGATCTATGTCCGCGGCCAGCCCGAGGATTTCGATCACTGGGGCCAGCTCGGCAATCGCGGCTGGAGCTGGGACAACGTGTTGCCCTATTTCAAGAAAGCCGAGGATTGGGAAGGCGGCGGCGACGCGTTCCACGGCACGGGCGGTCCGCTCCTCACCTCGCACACCGCCGACAAGCCGGCGTTGTGCCAGGTGATGATCGAGGCGGGCCAGGAGATCGGGCTCGAATACCGCGACGACGTCAATCACCTGCCGCCCGGCGCTGGCAGCGGCATCGGCTGGGTGCAGCAGACCCGCCGCGGGAGGCGCCGGCAAAGCGCGGCGCGCACCTATCTGCGCCCGGCGATGAAGCGCCCCAACCTCGATGTCGTCACCAACGCGCTGGTCCATCGCGTGCTGTTCGACGGCAGGCGCGCGACTGGCGTCGAATTCTCGCGCGGCGGGCAAGGGACCTCATCGGTGGAGCGCGCCGAGGCGGCATCCGAGGTGATCCTCTGCGGCGGCGCGATCGGCTCGCCGCATCTCTTGCAGTTGTCCGGGGTCGGCGATCCCGACCATCTCGGCCGGGTCGGCATCCCGGTCACGCACGCGCTGCCCGGGGTCGGCAAAAATTTGCAGGACCATTTCCTCGCCCGGGTCACCTGCGAGGTCAGCGGCATCCCGACCCTGAACGAGAAATCGCGCGGCCTGCCCTTTGCCGGCGAGATCCTGCGCTATCTGTTCAGCGGCACCGGCATGCTGACCTATGCCGCCTCGCTGGTCGCGGCCTCGGTCAAGGTGCTGGAGGAGGCGGCGACCCCCGACGTGCAAATCCTCTTCGCCAACGGCAGCTTTGCGCCCGGGCCGGTGCGCCGGCTCGACGACAAGCCGGGCATGACCGGCGGCATGTGGCAGATGCGGCCCTTATCGACCGGCTATGTCGAGGCGAAATCAGCGGACCCGCGCGCCGCGCCGGCGATCAACCCGCGCTACCTGTCGCACGAGACCGATCGGCGCGCGGCGATCGGCGGGCTGCGCTTCGTGCGGCAGCTGTTCGCCATGCCGGCGCTGGCGCCCTATGTCGTCGGCGAGATTCTGCCGGGGAAGGACGTCGAGAGCGACGAGGCGCTATTGGAATACCTGCGGCAGACCGGCTCGACGGTGTTTCACGCGACCTGCACCTGCAAGATGGGCCGCGATCCGCTGGCGGTCGTCGACGACGAGCTGCGGGTGCAGGGGATCGAGGGCTTGCGCGTCATCGACGCCTCGGTGATGCCGGCGGTCACTTCGACCAACACCAACGCGCCAACGATCATGATCGCCGAGAAGGGCGCCGCGATGATCCGGGCCGCGGCGCGGCAGAAGATGGCGGCGTAGAGGGGCGTCACTGGACCGCGGGCCTCCGGCCCGCATGCGGC
>JBGPTQ010000147.1:0-5551 GCA_041490725.1 Allostellaceae bacterium
GCTAATCAGCTTGAACAGGCTTTTGACGAACTTGGTCTGGCCGCGCAGCAAGAGCCGCATCGCGTTGCCGGCAACCCCGCTTTTGTCGCGCCAGTCGAGGTGCTTGCGGTAGATCGCGCGCTGGGTCGTCACCAGCTCTTCGTAGAATTCGGCGAGCGGCAGCCGGGTCGGCAATACCGCGTGCTGGATATCGAAAAGGCGGTAGTCGCGGGTCTCAAGCCGGCGTTCTTCGGTCACCCAGCTCTCGGTGCCGGGATAGGGGGTGTTGACGCTGATGTTGATGATCTCGGGCTGTTCGAGGCACCACTCGCGCACGATGCGGAAGCGCTCGCGGTCCCAGTCGGGATCGGCGATCAGGTTGATGGCGATCTCGATGCCGAGCGAGCGGGCGAATTCCAACGCCTCGAAATTGCGGCCCAATGGCACGCGTTTCCTGTATTTGCGCAAGCCCTCCTCGTCGAGCGCTTCGAGGCCGAGGAAGATGTAGGCGACGCCGAGCTGTTTCCAGAAGCGGAACACTTCCTTGTTGCGTAACAGCACGTCGCCGCGCGTCTCCAAATAATATTGCTTCTTGATGCCGGCGCGGGCGACCGCTTCGCCAAGCTCCATGCCGTGCCGCTCGTGGATGAACGCGACATCGTCGACGATGAAGATTCCCGGCTCGCGGATCCTGCGCAGATCCTCGACCACCCGCTCGGAGCTGACGAGGCGGTAGCTGCGCCCGTAAAAGGTCCAGGCGCTGCAGAAGGAGCAGTCCCACGGGCAGCCGCGCGAGAACTCGATCGAGGCGCAGGGATCGAGAATGCCGAGGAAATACTTGCGGCGGTGGCGCAAGAGATCGCGCGCCGGCAGTAGCGTATCGAGCGAGTGGACAAAGCCGGGCGGCGGTCCCTCGGCCGACGCGGTGACGGCGCCGGGTGCGGTGGCGAGGTCGTGGCCGGCCTCGATCGCGGCGAGCAGCGGCGGCAGCCCGGCTTCGCCTTCGCCGCGCAGCACGCAATCAACAGCGCCCGCACCGTGCTCGATGATCGCGTCCGCGACAAAGGAGGCGCTGTGGCCGCCGACGCAGATGATCATCCGCGGCAGCCGCGCCTTCGCCGCCTTGGCGAGATCGACGATCTCCGGGACATTGGCGAGGTAGTTGCACGAGAAGGCGATGACTTGTGGCCGCCACTCTGCGACCAGGCGGAAAAAGGCGGCGTGGTTCTCGACCTGAAGATCGATCAGCCGCACCTCGTGGCCGGATGCCCGAACCGAAGCGGCGACCAGCTCCAGCCCCAACGGCTCGAGCCGCAGGAAGATCTTGGTATACATCAGCGGGCCGGGATGGACGCCGAGGATCTTCATCGCGCGCGCTTTACGAAGGTTCCGGGCCGCATCAAATCGGCCGGCTACATCTTCAACAGCCGCTTCACGTTGCCGTTCAACAGCTTCTCCTTGTCCTCGGCGCACAGCGGCAGGGTTTCCAGCCATTTCGTGCCCGGCGGGTTCTCGACGAAGGGATAGTCGACCGAGAACAGGATGCGGTCGATGCCCATCTCCATGACGCAGCACAACAGCGCCGGGTCGGAGAAGAAGCCGCTCGTCGTGATCCAGAAATGCTCGCAGAACGCGTCGCGGAACCAGGTCGGCCCGGCCCCGTCGCGCACCAGCCCCATATTGATCCGCCACAGATAGAAGGGCAGGCCTTCGCCGAGATGGCCGAGGATGATCTTGAGCCGCGGATGGGCGTCGAAGACGCCGCCGAGGATGAGCCGGATGCCCTGGGTCGCGGTCTCCACCGTGAAGCCCCAGGCGGCACGCAGGATGTTCGGGTATTTCTGGATATATTCCTTGTAATAGGTCTCGATGATCGCCGGCTGGGGGATGCCCGGATGGATGTAGAGCGGCACGTCGAGGGCCTGTGCCCGCTCGTAGATCGGCCAAAACCTGATGTCGTCGTGGAATACCCCGTTGGTCAGGCCGTGGATCATGGCCCCCTTGAAGCCGAGCCGGGTCACCGCGCGCTCGAGCTCGTCGGCCGCCGCCTTGGGATCGGCGGTCGGCAGCGCGGCGAACGCGGCGAAGCGGTCGGGATGGCGTTGGACCGCGTCGTAAAGCCGGTCGTTGACGCGGCGCGCCAATGGCACGGCGGTTGCCGCATCGAGCTTCTGCAGCGAGGGATTGGCGTGGCTCAGCACCTGGATGTCGATGCCGGCCTCGTCCATCTCCTTCAGCCGCAGCGCGCCGAGATCGTCGAGGCGCTCGACGATCCGCGGGGCGGTCGTCGCATCCAGCCCGCTGACATGCGTTCTCACCTCGGGATCGAAGTAATGCTCTTCGAGGGCAATCACCTGCGGCTTAGTCGCCATCATTTCCTCCCCGATATCGGTGGCTTCGATCGATAGTGCCAGGGTCTTTGCCGATGATAAGGCACTGCCTCGGCGGGGAAAAGCGCTGCATCGTCAACTCGCGGTTGGGTCGAAATCATCCGCGTCGTTGCATCTGCAAAGAATCAGAGCAGATCTCTCGCGCCCCGGTTTTGCCGGATCGGTTGAGCAAAAGCTAAACGCATGGTTTTGCTCGACAAATCCGCGTCGGTGGGTTTCGCGTTGCGCGGACTCGCCCGGCGCTTTGCAGCAAATCAGCAGCAGATTTTCGCTGGAGGCTTGCTGCGGACGCCCGCGCGGGCATGGTTGCGGTGTTTGCGATTGCGTGTCGGACATCTCTGCCTCTGGAGCCGTTCGATGACGGCGCTTTCTATATCCTAAATAAGAATTATAGCATCTTATTATGGCAATTTTAGCGTCGCTTTGCTGGCATTGCGACCCGCGGGCTCGACCCGCGGGGAAGCGATCCCGCGCCGACCGTTTCTGTCCGCGCCTCGGATTTGCGACCACGCCGGGGCGCGAGCCGCGCACCCGACGTCAGCCCGATCCGTCCATCGCGACCGCTGGCTGGGCGCGGTGGCGGGGTAGATCGGCGCCGAGCCGCTTGCGCGCCTCTTCGCGGATGACGCGCGCCAGCTCGGGCTGGCGGGCCAGCAATTCGTGAAAATCGACGATATCGAGCGCCAGCAACATGCAGGGATGCGCGGCGGCGACGGTGGCGTTGCGCGGGTCGCCCGTCAACAAGGCCAGCTCGCCGAAGAACTCGCCGGCGCCGAGATAGAGCGGGCCGGACTGCAGCTGGATCTCGACCTCGCCCTCGACGATGAAATACATGCAGTCGCCGGGCTCGCCGCGGCGCATGATGACGGCGCCTACCGGGAAGTCGCGGGGCCGCAGCAGCCGCGCGACCTCGGCGATCAGCGATGCCCCGATATGGTGGAAAAACGGCACCTTGGCGACGAGTTCCCAGGTGCGCAGAAACTCGCGCCGGCGCAGCTCCTCGGCATAGCCGTTGACGATGATGCCGGTCCACAGCGCAAAGATCAGAATGCCGCCGACCATGACGATGCCGGAAAGGGCCCGGCCGGCGATCGTGTGCGGCACGATATCGCCATAGCCGGTCGTCGTCATCGTCACGATCCCCCACCATAGCGCCGCCGGAATCGAGGCGAAGACCTCCGGATTTTCGGGATGAGCGTGGCGTTCGAGCAGATAGGCGATACTGGCCGCGGTGAGCAGCACCATTGAGAAACCCAGCAGCACCGACGACAGCGGCTGGCGCGCGTTGCGGATGACCCGGCCGAGGCCCGCTAGGCCGGGCGAATAACGGACGTATTTGAACGCCCAGACAAAGCCGAACAGGCTGGCCCTGGGGCCGTGCGCCAGCGCGATGATTCCGGGCAGCGCGCTGACCAGATCGAAGACGCCGGCGAGCGAGGTCGCCCAGGCGAGCCGGGCGCTGAGCGATCCGCGATGTTCGCCGCCGGGGGCTTCGGGCGCGGCCATCAGGCGAGCCACGTACTCGGCGAGAAAGAACGTCGCGACGACATAAAACCCGATCGCGAGCCCCAGACCGTAGGCGGCCTCCATGGCCTCGACCGTCGTGGTCAGCATGATCGCGATGCCGGCGGCGACCATCAGGTGGTGCACGACGCGAAAGATCCGCGCCCCGTTATCGGGGCTTTCGGGCTGCAGCAGAAGGTACAAGCGCCGACGATACATTGCGCTATTGTACGAGGGTGCGCGGCGGGCCGGAATAGCCACCGCGATTTCCCGGCCGGTTCGATTTTTGCTATAGAACGCCCTCCTTAGGCAAACCGCCAGGCAGCATCCGCCCGCGTGTCGATCCTCCCGCAATCCGGCCGTGCCATTTTGGCCTTTCTGCACGATGTCGCGATGGCCGGGCTGTCGTTCGCGCTCGCGCTCTATCTGCGGGTCGGCGACGACATGCTGGCGAAAGAGCCGCGGCTGACCATCCTCTATGGCGTCTCGTTCACCGCGATCGCTGCGGTGATTTTCCTCTTGACCGGGCTCTACCGAGGCGTCTGGCGCTATGCCTCGTTGCCCGATCTGTTCAATATCGTGCGCGCCGCGACCCTGACCGAGCTGGTTTTTCTGCCGGTCATGTTTCAGTTTACCCGGCTCGACACCTTGCCGCGGTCGTTCTTGCTGATCGACTGGCTGGTGCTGATCGCGCTGTTGGGTGGGCCGCGGCTCGGCTACCGCCTGTTCAAGGATCGCGGCCTCGACCACCTATTGGAGCGCGGCCGGACGACAAGCGTGCCGGTATTGCTGATCAGCACCAAGGAGGGCGCCGACACCTTCATCCGGGAAACCGTGCGCGACCGCAACGCGGTCTACCGCGTCATTGGCATGCTGTCCGACACGCCATCGCGGGTCGGCCGGCAGATCTATGGCGTGCCGGTGCTCGGTACGATCGATTCGCTCGAAGCCGTCGTCGCTTCCCTCGACCGAAGCGGCCGGCGCCCGCAAAAGCTCGTGATTACCGCGCAGGGCCTCTCCGGCGCCGAGGTGCGCCAGCTGCTCGACCGCGCCGACGCGCTGGCCATCCCGCTGGCGCGCCTGCCGCGCTTGATCGAGTTCCAAGAGACCCGTGCGGACTCCTCCCGCGCGCCAGTTGATCTCGCCCAGCCGATCGCGCTCGAGGATCTGCTCGGGCGCCCGCAGGCGGTGCTCGACCGCGAGGCGATGGCCCGACTGATCCGCGACCGCCGCATTCTCGTCACCGGGGCCGGCGGCACGATCGGCTCGGAACTTACCCGTCAGATCGCCGCGCTGTCGCCGGCACGGTTGATCCTGGTCGACAACAGCGAATTCCTGCTTTACGCGATCGACGGCGAATTGCGCGAGCGTTGGCCCGAGCTTGCCATTCACCCGCTGCTCGCCGATGTGCGTGATCGGTGCCGGGTCGATGCGGTCGTCGCCCTAGAGCAGCCGCAGATCGTGTTCCATGCCGCGGCCTTGAAGCATGTGCCGATGGTCGAAGCCAACCCGATCGAGGGCGTCTTGACCAATGTCATCGGCAGCCGCAACGTCGCCGAGGCGGCGCGGGCCTACGGCGCCGCGCTCGCCGTGATGATCTCGACCGACAAGGCGGTCGACCCGGCGAGCGTGATGGGCGCGACCAAGCGCCTCGCCGAAGCCATCTGCCAGGCACTCGA
>JBGPTQ010000148.1:0-5497 GCA_041490725.1 Allostellaceae bacterium
CGATGACGCTGTCGGTCGATCCGGCGGCACGCGCCAGCCAGCCGTCGCCATGCCGGCAAATGCGTTCGAGCACGCTCCGCGCCATGTTCTCCGGGTCGGGCGACAACTCGGTCACCATCTTCGACCCGCCGGCGACCCACAGACGCGGTTGCTTCGGCAGCGGCGGGGCGATCACGACATCGTCGAAATGGTAATAGCGCCCGTGGTGGCTCACCGGCTCGCCGGTCCACAAGCGCTCGAGGATGCCAAGGATCTCGTCGGTGCGGCGACCACGCTCGCGCAGCGGCACGCCGGCGACCTCGTATTCATGCGCGTCCCAGCCGACCCCGATGCCAAGCTCGAAGCGCCCGCCCGAGAGGAATTGCAGGCTGGCGATCTCCTTGGCGACGAAGACCGGGTTGCGCAAGGCCGCGATCAGGATGCCGGTGGCGAGCGCGATCTGGCTGGTGCAGCCGGCAACGAAGCTCAAGGTCTCGAGCGGCGACAGCCAGGCCGTGCCGTAGAGCCCGCGCGCGGTCAACAGATGCTCGATGACCCACAGCGATTCATAGCCGCGCGCTTCGGCACCGGTGGCAAAGTCGCGCAACCGCGCCGCCTTCGGATAATCGAGATCGGCAAAGGAATAGCTCGGCAATGCCAGCCCGAAACGCATATCACACCCTCCCCAAACCACTGATCCCGGTCTACAGTCGGCAACGCCACCAGCGAGGGAGACCCTAATGACTGAATTCGCTTACGACCACGTCCATCTGCGCAGCCCGAACCCGGATCAGACCGCCGCCTATTATGAGCGCATGTTCGGCGCCGAGATCATCAAATCGGTGATGTCGAACGGGCTTCCGCGCACCGACATGAAGCTCGGCGGGGTGATGTTTTTCATCGCCCAGGTTCCCGCGAATGCCGGCCTCGCGGAGAAGCTGGAAGGCAGTTTTGTCGGGCTCGATCACATGGGCTTGCGGGTCAAGAACATCGATCAGGTCTGCGCCGAACTGAAGGCCAAGGGCGCCGAATTCACCGTCGAGCCCAAGACGATCCGTCCCGGCGTGCGCATCGCCTTTGTCCGCGGGCCGCAGAATGTGCTGATCGAGATCCTGGACCGCGACGTGGCTTGACGCGTCCGCAGCCTCGGCGGCGACCGGCCCCTCACCCGCCCGCGGCTTCCGCCGCAGGCACCCTCTCCCCGCAAGCGGGGCGAGGGTTTGACGCGGCGCCCTCATAGACCCTCGCCCCGCATAGCGGGGAGAGGGAGGGGCCCGTCGCGCAGCGATGGGAGGGTGAGGGGCTGTCTAAACGAGATTATCCCGCCGCGAGCTTGCCGACCCCGTCGATAACCTCGCCCCAGTCATCGATTTCGCGGTCCTGCGGGTGGACCATGATGTGCTGCACCCCGGCCTCGGCGTAGGCGGCGACCCGCTCGCGCATCATGCCCAAATCCTTGCCGTCCCAGTGCGAGCGGATCGAGATCGTGAAGCCGGGCTCGGGCCGGTCGCGGCGCAGCCGGGCGACGACCGACTTCGCCTCCTCGGGGGTCACCTGGCTGCCGTGCCAGCCGTCGCCGATCTTGACGGTGCGGCGGTGCGCCGCTTCCGAGCGGCTGCCATGCCACATCGGGATCGGACTCACCGGCTGCGGCAGCATCGTCATGTCGCGGATATCGGCGGCGATGTGTTTCGCCTCGAAGCTGACCGGGTCCTGCGACCACACCGCGCGCATCATCGCGATGCCTTCGTCCATCCGCCGGCCGCGCTCGTGGAACGGCACGCCGAGCGCGGCGAACTCGGCTTCGAGCCAGCCGACCCCGACGCCGAGGATCAGCCTGCCGCCGGACAGATTGTGCAGGGTCGCCAATTCCTTGGCGAGCGGCAGCGGGTGGCGCATCGGCAGGACCAAGACGCTGGTGCCGAGGCGCACCCGCTCGGTAACCGCGGCGACCCAGGTCAGGGTCAGCACCGGGTCGTAGAACAAGGGCGAGCGCGGAAATTGCTTGCGCGGCACGATGATGTGCTCGCTGACCCACACATCGCTGAGCCCCAGCGCCTCGGCGCGGATCGCATGGCCGCGGATCAATGCCGGCGTCGCCTGGCTGCCGGCATGCGGCAGATGAATCCCGAGTTGCATCGCGCTCCCTCCCGTGGTGGTCTCTGGCGCAGCATGCATGGGCCGGACAGGCCATGAAAGGGGGAAGGATGCGCTTTCAGGACAAGGTGGCGCTGATCACCGCGGCGGCGAGCGGGATTGGCCGTGCCAGCGCCGACATCATGGCGCGCGAGGGCGCGGTCGTCGTCGCCGTCGACAATAATCAGGAGCGGCTGGATCGGGCCGTCGCGGAATTGGGCGCGGCCGGCGGGCGGGCGCATGGCCGGATCTGCAATGCGCTCGACGCGGCCCAGGTCGATGCGCTGGTCACTTCGGTCGCCCGCGAGTTCGGTGCGATCGACATCCTGGTCAACGCGGTCGGCGGCAGCACGATCATCGCAAAATCGGGCGCCACAGTCGATGAATTGAGCTTCGCCGATTGGCAGAAGCTGATCGACTTCAACCTGAGCGGCACGTTCCTCTTCACCCATGCCGTGGTGCCGGTCATGAAGCGGCAGCGCCACGGCAAGATCGTCAATTTGTCGTCGATCGCCGGGCGCGGCCTCAGCGTCAGCAGCAGCAGCGCCTATGCCGCGGCGAAAGGCGGCATCATCGCCTTCACCCGGAAGCTCGCCTTCGAACTCGGCCCCCACGGCATCAACATCAACGCGATCGCGCCGAGCCGCACCCTGACCGAGCGCATCAGGCCGCGCTGGAACCAGTCGAGCCCGGAGGACCAGCAGGCCGAGATCGACCGCACACCGCTGCGCCGCGTCGCCGAGGCGGCCGACCAGGCAAAGGTGATCTGTTTTCTCGCCTCGAGCGACGCCGATTTCGTGACCGGCGTCACGATCGATGTAACCGGAGGGAATTGAGCGATGGCGACATACGTATTGGTGCACGGCTCCTATCAGGGCGGCTGGATCTGGCAGAAGGTGGCAAACCGGCTGCGCGCCGCGGGGCATCAGGTCTATGCTCCGAGCCTCGACGGCTGCGCCGAGCGCAAAGGCACGGTGCGTCCCGGCATCACCACCGAAACGCAGGCCGACGAGGTCGCGCAGCTCCTCTTCTACGAGGATCTGCACGATGTCGTTCTGGTCGGCACCAGTTCGGGCGGCATGGTGGTGTGCCGGGTCGCCGAGCTGATGCGCGACCGGGTCGGCCGCCTGGCGCTGGTTGATGCGCTGGCGCTGTTCGGCGGCGAGAAGATCCGCGACATCGTCACCCGCTCGACCTCGGTGATGGGCGAACTCACCGCCGGCCCCTCCCGCGAGGACGCCGCCAATCGCCTGTTCGCCGATCTCGATCCCGCGACCCGCGCCTGGGCGCTCGACCGCTACACGCAGCACCCGATCGGGATTTACGAGCAGCCGGTCAAGCTCGACTCGTTCTGGTCGCAGAAGTGGAAGGCTGATGTCATCTGGTGCCGCCGCGCGCCAAACCCGGGCGAACCGCACCAGCGCCGCGCCGCCGAGCGACTGGGTGCCAAATGGGCCGAGCTCGATACCGGGCATTACCCGATGCTGAGCATGCCCGAGGAGCTGACCCGGCTGTTGCTGGCGGGCTGAGGCGGCGCTGCTCGATCGCGCCGGCGACCGCCGGGACCCGCTCGAAGGCGTTGCGCGAGAGCATGATCGAGGCGATCTGCCGGATCGCTCTCGCGCTGCCGGCCTGACTAACCTCCCCTGCCATCACGGCGAATTGGGTTCACCCGAGCCAACGCGGGCATTTTGGTAGAATTCAAAATAATCAGCTAGGCAAACCATCATTTAATCGCAAAAGCTCGCTAAACTTTGGTGAAATTCGCAGCGAAATGTTTTGGCGATTAACGAAACTACCAAAGCTTTCGCGCAATACCATTCCCGCGCGAGTGGACTTGAATAAGAGAGCAGCAGATGTACCCGGAAGGGAAGCAAATTCTCGTCATCGACAGCGATACGCGGCGCCGCCAGCAGAGCGCGCGCCTTCTGATTGAAGAGGGATTTGCGGTCACCGCCGTACCGGAGGGGTTTTCCGCAATCCGCGCCGCAGAGAACTGCCGGTTCGCATTGGCCATCGCCGCGGTGAGCTTGCCCGGAACGCTCGATGGCCTGACCACTGTGCGCCAGCTCCGGGTTCGCCAGCCCTGGCTCAAAGCGCTGTTTACCGGCGATGTCGTACTCTGGCCACCGCGTCCTGATGGCGATTGCGACGCCTTCATCCCCTCCCCATTTCACAGCCGCAATCTGCTTGGCTGCGTGTTCGAGTTGCTGCAGCGCAGGGTCGCGCAGGGGCAGGCCGACCGCTCCGATCGCAGCCGCACCGGATAACAGCCTCAGCCAACCTGTTGCCCGGCGGCGCCGCCGATCGCCGAGCGAGCCGGTTGCCGGGGACATCCCCAATCAGCTAAAACCCGACACAAGGACGCTGATATGTCTGGCCGGTGGCTCCGGGGCGTGGCGCAGTCTGGTAGCGCACCTGCTTTGGGAGCAGGATGTCGGAGGTTCGAATCCTCTCGCCCCGACCACGGCAGCCGAGCACCGGAATCAACAGGAATGGAGGCTGATGCGCGATGGCGCTGGCACGCATCTACCAACCGGCGAAGACCGCGATGCAATCGGGGCGCGCGCAGACGCGGCGGTGGGTGCTCGAATACGAGCCGGCGAGTCGCCGCGATCCCGACCCGCTGATGGGCTGGTCGAGCGCCAAGGATACGCTCAACGAGGTGCAGCTGCGCTTCGACACGCTCGACGAGGCGCTCGCCTTTGCGAAGAAGCATAGCCTGGAATACACGCTGATCGCAGCGCAGGCGCGAACCCCGAAGGCGAAAAGCTACGCCGACAACTTCCGCTATGACCGGGTGCGCAGCTGAGAGCTTGTGATCCCACTGGCGGCAGCCGGGACCGGCGCTGTGAGTCCTTCGAGGCGCCCGCGTTGCGGGATCTTCAGGATGAGGTCTTCTCTTAATGCCATGAGGCGCGGCCCCGGGGTGCGGAAGAGATTGCCGCGCGCGCTCCCCGATGCGATAAGGCGACACTGATGCCCGCGACCCCGTAGCTCAGCTGGATAGAGCACTCGCCTTCTAAGCGAGATGTCGCGGGTTCGAGCCCCGCCGGGGTCGCCACTCCCGCGGTATTATGTAGCAGCCGCCACCACGCCAAATTTGGCCAGCGCATCCCGCGCGCTCGCATTAGAGAGTGTGCCTCCCGTCATAGCTGCATAACTTCCGGTAGATTCGACCCGTGCGGTCGAAACGCGGTAGGATTTCAGCTATGTGGAATTTTGTGCGCGCTCACCGTACTGAAGTGGAGCCCGGATTTGGGACCGGGGGCGTAGTTGGAGCGTAGGCCGTTTCGTCGTGATAGAGGGAGCGGATGATGAAGAAGACGAGACGGAAGATCGATGCGGCGCTGAAGGCGAAGATTGGCTTGGAGGCGCTGCG
>JBGPTQ010000149.1:0-5484 GCA_041490725.1 Allostellaceae bacterium
ATCAGCGAGCGGCAGATCTCGGAAAGCCTCGCCGAGCCGGTCGGCTCGATCGTCGAGGCGGTCAAGGTCGCGCTCGAGCATACCGCGCCCGAACTCGCCGCCGACATCGTCGACAAGGGCATCGTACTGACCGGCGGCGGGGCGTTGCTGGGTAATCTCGATTACGTACTGAGGCATGCCACCGGATTGCCGGTATCGATCGCCGACGATCCGCTGAGCTGCGTCGCGCTCGGAACGGGGCGCGCGCTCGAGGAAATGAAGACGCTAAAAAACCTGTTGATCAATATGTGGTGAGGGGGTTTATCTCGGGTGAACTCCGAACTGGGGGGTATCGGGGAACATGCAACACCTGCGCCGCCCGCGCCGGCCGAACGGGAGCGTTCGGCAACGGCATAGTCCGAGGGGACATCGGTGATCCGGCCGTCGGCGCAACTTCGCGCGACGATCCAGCGCACCACGCCGCCCCTGCTCATTCTGCTGGCGGCAGCGATCATCATCCTCGGCAAGGCCGACCAAACGATGTTCGAATCGCTGCGAACCAATCTGACCGACGATGCCGCCCCGGTGCTCGACGCGCTGTCGCGCCCGCTCGGCGCCGCGGCATCGCTTGTCGAGCGGGCTCGCGGGATCGTCACGATGTACCAGGACAATTTGCGGCTCGCGCACGAGAATGAGCGGCTCCTGCAGTGGCAGCAGATCGCGCTCAACATGTCCGCCGACAACCGCGAGCTGCGCGGGTTGCTCAAAGCCGTACCGGAAGCCGCGGTCTCCTACGTCACCGCCCGCGTGATCGCCAATTCGGGCGGCGGCTATGTCCGCACCGTGATGGTGAAAGGTGGAACCGATCAGGGCCTCGCGCGCGGTCAGGCTGCGGTTACCGGCGACGGCCTCGTCGGGCGACTGACCGAGGTCGGGGGGCGCGCGGCGCGGGTCCTGTTGATCACCGACCTCAACTCGCGCATTCCGGTCGTCATCGAGAGCTCGCATGCCAATGCGGTGCTCGCGGGCGATAATTCCGAGCGCCCTCGCCTCTTTTATGTCGGTCAACCGGACACCATCAAAATCGGCGACCGCATTCTCACTTCGGGCGATGGCGGGGTGTTTCCCCCGGGTCTGCCGGTCGGCGTGGTCGCGGCGCTCGACCGGGGCGGGGCGCGGGTCGAGCCCTATGTCGAGCTGTCGCAGCTGGGGTATGTCCTGGTCATCGATTATGGCCTGTCCGGAGCCCTGCCCCAACCGGTGCCGATGGCGACGCGCCCCGGCCGGCGCAGCAAGCCGGTAACAACCGACGAGGCAAGCGTGCGCTGAGCCGATGGCGCTCAAGGTTTCCAGCATCCCCTCCCTGCCGCGGGTCAATAGCGGCCTCGCCCGGATGCTCCCGATCGCGACCACGCTGCTCGCGGCGATCATCGCGATCCTGCCGGTGCCTGTACCGGGTTATGCGGCCCTGACCCCCGCCTTCACCTTGATGGCGGTCTATCACTGGACGATCTACCGACCCGACCTGTTGCCGCCGATTGGGGTTTTTGCCGTCGGCCTCGCCCAGGACCTGCTCGCCGGCGCGCCGGTCGGCGTCGGCGCGTTGGTGCTGCTGCTCGCGCGCGCCGCCGTGCTGCGCGGTCGGCGCTATTTCATCAACCTGACCTTCCCCTTCGTGTGGATCGGCTTTACCCTGCTCGGCACCGCCGCAATGCTCGCCCAGTGGGCCCTGCATTGCCTCATCCAGCTGACCTTCTTCGATGTGCGCGGCACCGTGTTTCGCACGGTGCTGACGATCGCGATCTTTCCGGTGGCGAGCTTCGCGCTGGGGCGAACCCAGCGCGCGCTGATCGGCGCCGCCGGATGACGCGCCCGGGCTAGCCAGAAGGCCATGCCTCGGGAAACCCAGCGCGAGAAGCTCCTCACCCGACGGGCCGCCCTCCTCGCCGGCGGCCAGGCGGTGCTCGGTGCCACCCTCGCCGCCCGCATGTACCAGCTGCAAATTCTGCAAAAGGACCGTTACACCGTCCTTGCCGACGAGAACCGCATCAATCTGCGGCTTATCGCGCCGCCACGCGGGCGCATTGTCGACCGCTTTGGCGTGGCCCTCGCCGATAACCGGCACAATTACCGGGTCGTTGTCGTGCCCGAGCAGGCTGGCAATCTCGAGGCGACGCTGACCGCGCTCGGTACTCTGATCGAGATCGGCGATGCCGAGCGCCGCCGGGTGCTGCGCGATGCGCGGCGCAAGCATAGCTTTGTTCCGCTGGTGGTCCGCGCCAATTTGAGCTGGGACGAGATGGCGCGGATCGAGGTCGCCATCCCCGAGCTTGCCGGAATCGCCATCGAACAGGGCATGATCCGCTACTACCCCTATGGGGCGACGGCCGCGCACGTGCTCGGCTACGTCGCTGCGGTATCGGAAAAGGAGCTGACCGGCGATCCGCTGCTCGAACTGCCCGATTTTCGGATCGGCAAGAGCGGCATCGAGAAATCGCGGGACGCTCGGCTGCGCGGGGTCGCGGGCACCAGCGAAATCGAGGTCAATGCCTATGGCCGGGTGGTGCGCGAGATCGCCACCCAGCCGGGGCAGCCGGGGCAGGATTCGGTGCTCGGGCTCGATATCGCGATGCAGGATTTCGTCACGCGACGTTGCGCATCGGAGCCCAGCATCTCCTGCGTGCTGCTCGATGCGGCGAGCGGCGATGTGCTCGCCCTGGTGTCGAGCCCGGCCTTCGACCCGATGCTGTTCTCGACCGGCCTCACCCCGGCGCTCTGGCAGGAGCTGTCGACCGATCTGCGCAACCCGCTCACCGACAAGGCGATCGGCGGCCTCTATCCGCCCGGATCGACATTCAAGCCGATGGTCGCGCTCGCCGCGCTCGCAGCCGGCACCATCACCCCGGACAGCGCGATCACCTGCCCCGGCTATCTGGAGCTCGGGGACGCCACCTTCCATTGCTGGCTAAAAGGCGGCCACGGCACGCTTCATCTGCGCGACGCGATCAAAAAATCCTGCGACGTTTTCTTTTACGAGACCTCGCGGCGCACCGGCATCGATCGGATCGCCGCGATGGCACGCCGCTTCGGCTTCGGCGCCCCTCTCGGCCTCGACATTCCGGGCGAGCGCGGCGGGCTCATCCCGACGCGCGATTGGAAGCTGGCGACGACCGGGACCAGCTGGCAGCCGGGCGAGACCTTGATCTCCGGCATCGGCCAGGGCTCGGTTCTGGCGACGCCCTTGCAAGTGGCGACCATGGCGGCACGCCTCGCCAGCGGTCGCGCAATCGTCCCTCACCTGTTGCGCGAGGAGCAGCTGCCGCCGGGCGGCGATCAGCGCCTCCCCGGATTTCCCTCGCTCGGCATCGACCCGCGCCACCTCGCCCTCGTGCTCGACGGGATGGGCGCGGTGGTGAACGAGCGGGGCGGGACCGCCTATGCCGCCCGCATCCCCGATCCTGCCCTGGCGATGGGCGGAAAGTCGGGAACCTCGCAGGTGCGGCGCATTACCCAAGCCGAGCGCGACCACGGTTTGCGCAAGGCCACCGAGATCCCCTGGAAGGAGCGCGACCACGCGCTCTTCGTGGCGTTCGCACCGGTCGCCGCGCCGCGCTATGTCTGCGCCGTCGTCGTCGAGCATGGCGGCGAGACCGGCGGTGGCGGATCGGCGGTGGCGGCGCCGATCTGCCGCGACGTGCTGAGCGAGGTGCAGCGGCGCGATCCGGCGCGGCGGATACCGCAGCCGGATTCGGTGTCCCAGGGCGCGCCGCCCGAGGCGCCGGCGCCATCACTGGCAGCGATCGCCCCGCGCCGCTTGTAGCAGATGGCGAGCTTTACCCCCAACATCAGCCGGCGCGAGCTGACCCTGGTCGACAAGGTCCGCGCAATCCAATGGGGATTGGTGCTGCTGATCGCCATGATCTCGGGCATCGGCTTCGCCATGCTGTATTCGGCGGCGAACGGCGATGTGCAGCCTTGGGCGTCGCGCCAGATGACGCGTTTCGCGATCGCCCTGGTGCCGATGATCGCGGTGGGGCTGATCGATGTGCGTTTCTGGTTTCGCAGCGCCTACTGGATCTACGGCGCCTCGCTGCTGTTGATCATAGCCGTCGCCCTGCGCGGCATCACGGGCCTGGGCGCGCAGCGCTGGATCGACCTCGGCGTTATTCAGCTGCAGCCGTCGGAAATCATGAAAATCGCGCTGGTGCTGGCGCTGGCCCGGTACTTTCACAGCCTGGCGGCCGAAAATACCGGGCGGCTCAGCCACCTCATTGTTCCGGCCCTGATGGTGGTCGTTCCGGCCGCCCTTGTGTTGAAACAACCCGATCTTGGCACCGCGATGATGCTCTTGGCCTCGGGCGCGGTTCTGTTCTACCTCGGCGGCGTTCGGCTGTGGGTATTCGCGGCGGGAACGCTCGCCGCCGCAGCGGCGGCGCCGCTCGCCTGGTCCTTGTTGCGCGACTATCAGAAAACCCGGCTCGTTACCTTTCTCGACCCGGAACGCGACCCGCTCGGCGCCGGGTATCACATCCTGCAATCGAAGATTGCGCTGGGTTCGGGCGGCGTGTTCGGCAAGGGCTTCCTGCTCGGCACGCAAAGCCACCTCAGCTTCCTGCCGGAGAAGCAGACCGACTTCATCTTCACGATGATCGCCGAGGAATTCGGGCTGATTGGCGGGCTGGTGCTGCTGACCCTCTATGTCCTGGTGATCTTCTATGCTTTCGCGATTGCGCTGCGCAGCCGCAACCAGTTCGGCCGGCTGCTCGGCCTGGGGATCGCCGTCAATTTCTTCCTCTACGGGTTCATCAATACAGCGATGGTTATGGGTCTGATCCCGGTGGTCGGAGTACCTTTGCCGCTGATATCCTACGGTGGAAGCGCGATGGTCACGGTGATGTTCGGATTTGGCCTGGTGATGAATGTCGGCATACACCGCGATGTGCGCATCAGCCGGCAGGGCGAAAGCCGGCTTGGCTGATCATGCCGGTTGCGCACCACACCGCGCTGCTTGTATTCGATTGGCTCAAGGAGAAGCGATGGCCGAGAAGGAAGCGCCAGAAGCCGCCCGCCGGCTGCACGTCACGGTGCTTCTCGTCGCCTCGCGCCGGGCGCTCGACAACGCGTTGGGCGAGCTCGGTTTCGCCGAGGATGACGACCGCGTCATCGAGCACGACGGGCGGTTGGCCTTTCTGACCTGCACCCACGAAGAAGATTGCGACGATCTGTTTACCTTGATCACCGAGCTGTCGGCGCGCGGCGAAAGCTGGGAGCTGCAATCGCGCATCGACACCGAGGCGGGCCGCGCAGTTTATCAGTCGCTGGCGCGGCACCGACCGGTCGACGCGGTCGATGCCATCGTCGAGGAGGAAGTCGAGACCGACCCGGCTGCGGCGCCCGCCCTCGATGTCGAAACCGGCGACGGGCTGCAGGCGCTGAAGCGGCTGTTGCGGCGGGTCGAGCCGGCCGAAGTCTTCGCCACGATCCGGGCCGGGAGCGACGGGGGCG
>JBGPTQ010000150.1:0-5440 GCA_041490725.1 Allostellaceae bacterium
CGTACACCAAGCCGACGATGGAACTGGCGGTCGCCGCGGCGCGCTCGCCGTCGGGGTCGTTCCTGTCCGGCAAATACGGTGTCGGCATGCTGTCGATCGGCGGCACCAGCCCGATGGCGATGGAGGCGCACACCCGCAATTGGGGGCTTTACGAAGAGACTGCGCGCGCCAACGGCCATGTGCCCGACCGCAAGAACTGGCGCGTCGTCGGCTTGTTCCACATCGCCGAAACTCGTGAGCAGGCGCGCAAGAATGTGCAGTTCGGGGTGCAGGCCTTCGCCAATTATTTCCGCGATGTGGCGACCTTCCCGATCATCCCGCCCGATGTGCCGGACCCCACCGACTGGCTGATCGAGACCGGGACGGGCTGCATCGGCACGCCCGACGACGCGATCGCCTATATCGACCGGCTGATCGCCGGGTCAGGCGGCTTTGGCGTGATCTGCGAGCTGGCGCACAACTGGGCCGATTGGGAGGCGACAAAGCGGCATTACGAATTGATGGCGCGCTTTGTGCACCCGCATTTTCAACAGAGCCGCGAGCTGCTCCAGGGCAGCTATGATTACGCAACCGGACATCATGTCGACTTCACCGGCCAGGCCAGCGCGGCGATCCAGGCCGAGATCGACCGGCACGCCGCCCGTCGCGCCGCAGGGGAGAACACCGTGGCGAAACAGCAAGCGGCCGAATAGGCGAGATTATTGCGGGGTCAGCGGAGGGTCAGCGCGATGCAAAGCCAGAACCGATTCTTCGACGACATCGCCCGCGTTGCGTCGGGCGCGGCGGGCGCCATTTCCGGCGTCCGCGGCGAGATCGAATCGCGCCTGCGCGATCAGCTCGAACGGGTGCTGGCCGGGATGGATTTGGTCAGCCGCGAGGAGTTCGAAGCCGTGAAGGCGATGGCGGCCAAGGCGCGCGAGGAGCAGGAATTGCTGCTGCGGCGCATCGAGGCGCTCGAAGCGCGCCCTGCCATTTCGCGGAAAGGCGGGCGGGGCAAGATCGAGCCCTCAACTTCCTGACGCAAAAACCATCCGGGAACGCTAAATCTAGTCTTGCCACGGCCGCGCCGCTTTGGCAGCGTAGCGCCGCCCAACTTTTTATGACCGCCCGTGAAATCATCCTGGAGGAGTGAGCCGCAGCCTTATCGAGCCGACAGGTTCGCCGTACCCGTCTCGTCGAGTCGCCTCTAGGAGGGCGCGATGACCTCTGTCTCCATGGTCGAAGTCACTTCTCACACCGGCAATCCGATCGACCTCGTCGAAGAAATCGTCGTCGCCAATGATTGGGCGCACGACCGCGCCAGCGAGGAGGAGATGATCGTCGAGATCTCCGGCCGCTGGTGCGATTACCGGATGTATTTTCTGTGGCAGGAGGAGCTGAGCGCGCTGCACTTTTCCTGCGGGTTCGATATGAAGGTGCCGAAGCGGCGGCGCGGCCCGCTCTACGAGCTCCTGGCGCTCGCCAATGAGCGGCTGTGGCTCGGGCATTTCGATCTCGCCGCCGGCGATGCGTCGCCGGCGTACCGCTACGCGATACTGTTGCGCGGGATTGGGACCGCGAGCTCCGAGCAGGTCGAGGATCTGGTCGATATCGCGCTGTCGGAATGCGAGCGCTTCTACCCGGCGTTCCAGCTGGTGATCTGGGGCGGCAAGACGCCCGAGGAGGCGATGGCGACGGCGATGATCGAGCCGATCGGCGAGGCCTGATCGGCCGGGAGTGTTGGACAGGTCGCCATGAGCGCGGCATCAGCCCCGGCTTCAGAGAAAGCGGGCGCCCTTATTCTCGTCGGTTGCGGCCAGATGGGCTCGGCGATGCTGCGCGGCTGGCTGGCGCGCGGCGCCGCCGAGCGGTTTCTGGTCGTCGAGCCGGCCGGAGCGCCGGCCGCCTTCTCCGATGCCGCCGGCGTCGCCCATGTCAGATGGCATCGCGCGGCCGACGATCTGCCGCCCGGTCTTGCCCCCGACGCGGTGGTGTTTGCCGTCAAGCCGCAACTGATCGATGCGGTCCTGCCGGCCTACCGAAGCTGGGCGCGGCCGCAGACGCTGTTCGTCTCGATCGCCGCCGGAACGACCATCGCCGGCATCGCCCGGCACCTCGGTGACGCCGCGATCGTCCGGTGCATGCCCAATACGCCGGCCGCGATCGGCCGGGCGATCACCGTCGCGTGCCCCAACCGCCGGGTCAGCGCCGCGCAGCGCGATCTCTGCACGGCGCTGCTCGCCGCGATCGGCGAGAGCACCTGGGTCGAGGATGAGGCGCTGATGGATGCGGTGACCGCCGTGTCGGGCAGCGGTCCGGCCTATGTGTTCCTGTTGATCGAGGCGCTCGCCTCGGCCGGCGTGCAGGTCGGGCTGCCCGCTGATCTCGCGCTGCGCCTCGCCCGCGCCACGGTCGCCGGCGCCGGTGAATTGGCGCTTCTCTCGCCCGAAACCCCGGCGCAGTTGCGCGAGAACGTCACCAGCCCGGGCGGCACCACGCGCGCCGCGCTCGATGTCCTGATGGCCGAGCACGGCCTGCCCGAACTGCTCGAACGCGCGGTCGCCGCGGCCACGGCGCGGTCGCGCGAACTGGCGAGCTGAGCGGGGCGCGGGCGATGGCAAAGGGTCGCTCGCCGCGCGTGTCGGGCAGCGCCGCAGCGCCGCCGCCCAGCGACCGGGACCGGATCATCGATGCCACGCTGCGCCTGATCTCGCAGCAAGGCTGGCGGCGCCTGTCGCTGGCGGCAGTTGCGGCCGAGGCCGGTTTGCCGATCCTCACCCTCTACCGCGCCTTCCCGTCGAAGCCGGCAATCCTTTGCGGGTTTTCCCGGCGGATCGATGAGGCGGTCCTGGCGACGTCGCTCGAAAGCGAAGCTGAAGCCGCCGCGGAAGCCGACGAGCGTCCGCGCGATCGTGTCTTCGATCTCTTGATGCGACGATTCGACGCGCTGCAGCTCTACCGGGCAGCGCTCGAGGTGCTCGGCCGCGAATTGCCGACCGACCCGATCGCCGCGCTCGGCGCGGGAGCGGGATTGCTGCGCTCGATCGGCTGGATGCTCGAAGCGGCGGGAGTTTCCACCGCCGGTCTGGGCGGGATCGTGGCGGTGCAGCTGACTGCTGCCGCCTATGTAGCGACGCTGCGGGTATGGCTGCGCGACGACTCGCCCGACCTCGCGCCGACCATGGCGGCGCTCGACCGGCGGCTGCGCGGCATCGAGCGCTGGTTCGGGTCGGGCCGGCGGTCGCAGCCCGGCGCGGCCGCGAGCCGGGCCTGAGCCGCCGGCTCCGCTTGCTGCACTGCAAAATCCGCTTGACGCGGCGCAGCAGGAACCTGATATAGGAAATTGTGCACCGCACAATTCGCTGCGCCTGATCGGGAACCGCAACCATGGCAGATGCTCGTCCCAACCCATTCGAGTTTGACGTGACCAAGATCTTTGCCGATTTCCGCTTCCACCCGTTCGATGTCGAGGCGGCATGGGCGGCGCAGCGCCGCAACATCGAGGCACTGAGCCAGGCCAACCAGCTCGCTGTCGCGAGCGTGCAGGCGGTCGCCAAGCATCAGATCGAGCTGACGCGCGAGGCCTTCGAGGGGTTCTCGGCGTTGCTGCGCGACCTGGCAACGCCGGCCTCGACCGAGGACCGGATCGCCAAGAACGCCGACTACGCCAAGCAGATCCTCGAAAAAGGCGTGAAGCACAGCCGCGAAATCGCCACGATCGCGACCAAGGCGGGCAGCGAGGCGGGCGAGATCTTGCACAAGCGCACCCGCGAGGGCCTCGACGAACTCCGCGCCTTGGCGAGCCAGCAAAGCGCGCGCACACCCGCCTGATATCGCGCCGAAGAGCAAGGCCCCCGCGCGCGGCGGCCCTTTTTCACTCGGACTCAGCGCGGCAGGTGGACGCGGGCGCGCAGGCCGCCATAGGGCGAATTTTCCAGCCGAACGTCGCCGCCATGGCTGCGCGCCACGTCGCGGGCGATCGTCAGGCCAAGCCCAATCCCGCCGGTTGACGGGTTGCGCGAGGCGTCGAGCCGGATGAACGGCTGGAACACCCGGTCGCGCTCGGATGGCGGGATGCCCGGCCCGTCATCGTCGATCAAAATGTCGACGCCGTCCTCGACCGGCACGCTCGACAGCCACACATGCTGGCCGTAGCGGTGGGCATTGGCGATCAGATTGGCAAGGCACCTCCGCAACGCATTCGGCCGGACTAGTATGACCACCTCGGCCGGCACGACCAGCCCTGCCGGGTGATCGACCGCGAGCGGCGTACCATCGCGCCGCGTCGCCGCCGCCAATTCCTCGATCAACAGCGCGATGTCGGTCTCGACCGGGGTTTCGGTGCCCTCGCCGCGGGCGAAATCGAGGTAGAGATTGACCAGCCGCTCCATCTCGGCGACATCGGATTTCAGCTCGGCCGCAGCCGGACTGCCATCCATCAGCTCGAGGGCGAGCTTCATGCGAGTGAGCGGCGTGCGCAGATCGTGCGATACCCCGGCGAGCATTTCGGTGCGCTGCCGGATCTGCCGCTGGATGCGATCGCGCATCTGCATGAAGGCCGCCGCCGCCTGGCGCACTTCGAGCGCGCCTTCGATCTTGGTGAACGCTACCGGCCGGCCCTTGCCGAACCCCTCTGCCGCCGCCGCCAGGCGGCGCAATGACTTCACTTGATTGCGCAGAAACAGCGCCGATACCGATAGCAGCACCAGCGACGAGCCGATCATCCACATTATGAAGATGTAGGTTGTCGGCGTGTAAAGCCGGCTAAGGGGGACATCCACGTCCAGCACCCCTTCGCTAAGCTGAACCGCGATCAGCACGCGGTGAGGGCTGCGCTGGGTGTCGATGTGGAAAGGCCGGCGCACGAGCGCGTGGCGCAGCTGCTTGTCGAGCGTCGTGCCGTCCGAGGGTTGGGGCGGGGCCAATACCCCATCGCGGCGCAAGGTGAAGGTAAGCTCGCTGACGGTCGCGACCTGATCGAGGAACTGATCCCGCGCCGCCGCCGAATCGCTAAGCTTCATCGCGTCGATGACCATCGCGATATCGCCGGCGACGTCGGAAGAAAATCGGTACGACACGGCCTCCCAATGCCGATTGTAAAAGATCCATGTCGCGATGATCTGGACCAGGACGAGCGGCATCACCATCAGCAGCAGCGAGCGGCCGAACATCGACTGTGGCAGCAACCGCTTGACCCGGCCGCGCTGGCGAATGTCGAGTTCGGCCGGGGCGTCGCCCGGCGGGTCGCCGGCCAATGGCGCCATATCGGCCGCCGCGTGGGCCGCCGCTGGGGCCGCCTCACTCGGGCTTGAGCGCATAGCCGGTGCCCCGCACGGTTTGCAGGTAACGGGGATAGCGCGGGTCGGGCTCGATCTTGCGGCGCAGCCGGGTCATCTGCACATCGACGTTGCGGATGGTGCCGCGGAATTGCGCCGATTGCGACAAATCCTCGCGCGATACC
>JBGPTQ010000151.1:0-5439 GCA_041490725.1 Allostellaceae bacterium
GAAAGCGGATACAGCGGGTGCAATGGATGCACCGGTTCATGCTGGTCGCGACGAGCGGGCCGAAATCCTTGTCGCGCACGGCGCGCTTGTTTTCCACATAGCGGCCGCGGTCGAAGCCGTAAGCCATCGCCTGATCCTGCAGATCGCATTCGCCGCCCTGATCGCAGATCGGGCAATCGAGCGGATGGTTGATCAGCAGCATCTCCATGACGCCGTGCCGCGCCTTTTTAGCCTTTTCCGATTGCGTGAGGATGACGTTGCCCTCGGCGACGGGCATCGCGCACGACGCCACCGGCTTCGGCGACTTCTCGACTTCGACCAGGCACATCCGGCAATTGCCGGCGATGTCGAGGCGCTCGTGGTAGCAGAAATGCGGGATCTCGATCCCGGCCTGCTGGCAGGCCTGCAGGATCGTGGTCCCCGGCGCGACCTCCAATTCCTCTCCGTCGATCGTTACCTTGGGCATTGCGACGCCTCAACCTCCCACCCCGTCATTCCCGCGAAAGCGGAAATCCAGGGGACCAAGGACACAGCGGTAGCTCTGGACCCCCGCTTTCGCGGGGGTGACGGGAGAAAATTGCAGCCACCTATCACTGCGTCCTACTCCGCTGCCTGGCGCGGCGCGGCGGCCCGGTATTCCTCGATGCGGCGCAGCATTTCCGGCCGGAAGTGGCGGATCAGCCCCTGCACCGGCCAGACCGCCCCATCGGCCAGCGCACAGATCGTGTGCCCTTCGATCTCGGTGGTGACTTCGAGCAGCATATCGAGCTCCGCGACGCTGGCCTGGCCTTTGACCATCCGCTCCATGACCCGCCATACCCAGCCGAGCCCCTCGCGGCACGGGGTGCACTGGCCGCAGCTCTCATGCTTATAAAACTGCGACAGCCGGGCGATCGCGCGCACGATGTCGGTCGATTTGTCCATGACGATCAGCGCCGCGGTGCCAAGGCCGGTTTTCTGCGCGACCAGGCTGTCGAAATCCATCAGCACCTCGCCACAGATCGGGCTCGGCAGGCACGGGGTCGACGAGCCGCCGGGAATGACCGCGAGCAGGTTGTCCCAGCCGCCGCGCACCCCGCCGGCATGGCGCTCGATGAGCTCCTTCATCGGGATGCTCATCTCCTCTTCGACATTGCACGGCTGTTCGACATGCCCCGAAATGCAGAAGATCTTGGTCCCGGTGTTGCGCGGCCGGCCGAGCCCGGCGAACCACTTCGCGCCGCGTTTCAGGATGGCGGGTGAAACGGCGATCGTCTCGACGTTGTTGACTGTCGTCGGGCAGCCATAGAGCCCGACCGCCGCCGGGAACGGCGGCTTCAGCCGCGGCTGGCCCTTCTTGCCTTCGAGGCTTTCCAAGAGGCCGGTTTCCTCGCCGCAGATATAGGCGCCCGCGCCACGATGCAGGTAGATCTCCATGTCGTAGCCGGAACCGCAGGCGTTCCTGCCGACGAGCCCCGCCGCATAGGCCTCCTCGATCGCCGCCTGGAGGTGCGTTGCCTCGTTGTAGAACTCGCCGCGGATATAGATGTAGCAGGCGCCCACGCCCATCCCGGCCCCGGCCAGGAGGCAGCCTTCGATCAGCTTGTGCGGGTCGTTCCTGAGGATGTCGCGGTCCTTGCAGGTGCCGGGCTCGCTCTCGTCGGCGTTGACGACGAGATAGGTCGGCCGCTCGCTGGTCTTCGGCATGAACGACCATTTGAGCCCGGTCGGGAAGCCGGCGCCGCCCCGGCCGCGCAGCCCGGATTCCTTGCACTCGTTGACGATCCAGTCGCGACCCTTCTGGATCACCTCCCTGGTGCCGTCCCAGTCGCCGCGCTTTCGCGCCCCGGCGAGATGCCAGTCGTGCTCGCCATAGAGGTTGGTGAAAACCCGGTCGCGATCAGCCAGCATTGTCGGTCTCTCCGCCATCGCCAGGCTGGAGTGCCGCCTGCATCGCGCGCGGCTCCGGGGGCTCGGTCAATGTGGTCTTGCCCTTGATCGGCGCCGAGCCGCGCCGCCCGTTGAGCGAGCCCGGCGGCGGCGCCTTGCCCTCGCGCAGCGCATCGAGCAGCGCTTCGGTCGAGACTGCGTCGAGATCTTCATAGAAATCATCGTTGACCTGGAGGATCGGCGCATTGACGCAGGCGCCGAGACATTCGACCTCGACCAGCGTGAACAGCCCGTCCTCGGTCGTGCCGCCGATCCCGATGCCGAGCTTCTTCTCGCAGGCGGCGACCACTGCATCCGAGCCGCGCAGCCAGCACGGCGTCGTCGTGCAGGCCTGCAAGAGGTAATGCCCGACCGGGCGCAGGTTCAGCATCGTGTAGAAGGTGGCGACCTCGTAGACCCGGATGCGCGGCATCTCCAAGAGGTCGGCAACAACGTGCATCGCCGCCAAGGGCAGCCAGCCGCCCGATTGGCGCTGCGCCAGATCCAAGAGCGGCAACACCGCGCTGGCCTGCCGGCCGGCCGGGTATTTGGCGATATGCGCTGTCGCCCGTTCGAGGTTTTCCGGGGTGAATTCGAAATGCTCCGGCTGCGCGACCGGCCCCTCGGCTCCGGTGTTCACCGGTCGATCTCGCCGAAAACGATGTCCATCGAGCCGATAATCGCGACCAGATCGGCCAGCATGTGGCCCTTCGACATGAACTCGGTCGCCTGCAGAAAGGCGAAGCCCGGCGCGCGGATCTTGCAGCGATAGGGCCGGTTCGTCCCGTCCGAGATCAGATAGACCGCGAACTCGCCCTTCGGCGCCTCGACCGCCGTGTAGGTCTCGCCGGCGGGCACGTGATAGCCCTCGGTGTAGAGCTTGAAATGATGAATGAGGGCTTCCATCGACTGCTTCATCTCGGCGCGCGGTGGCGGCGCGACCTTGCGGTCGTTGACCTTGATCGGCCCCTGCGGCATCTGCGCCAGGACCTGCCGGATGATGCGCAGCGACTGGCGCAACTCCTCGAGGCGCACCAGATAGCGGTCCCAGCAATCGCCGTTCTTGCCGACCGGCACGTCGAACTCGACCTGGTCATAGGCGTCGTAAGGCTGCGTCCGGCGCAAATCCCAGGCGATGCCGGAGCCGCGCAGCATCGGGCCGCTGAAGCCCCAATCGACCGCATCCTTGGCGCTGACGATGCCGATATCGACGGTGCGCTGCTTGAAGATGCGGTTGTCGGTCAACAGCCTCTCGATATCGTCGATGGTCTGCGGAAAGGTGTCGCAAAAGGCCAGAATGTCGTCGGTCAATCCGGCCGGCAGGTCCATGTGCACCCCGCCCGGCCGGAAGTAATTGGCGTGCAGCCGCGCGCCCGAGACGCGCTCATAGAACTCCATCAGCCGCTCGCGTTCCTCGAACCCCCACAGGAACGGCGTGATCGCGCCGACATCGAGCGCGAAGGCGCAGATGTTCATCAGGTGGTTGAGGATGCGGGTGATCTCGGCGAACAGCACGCGGATGTATTGGGCGCGCGGCGGCGGGGTGATCCCCAGAAGCTTCTCGACGGCGAGCGCGAAGGCGTGCTCCTGGCACATCGGCGACACATAGTCGAGCCGGTCGAAATAGGGGATCGCCTGCAGATAGGTCTTGTATTCGATCAGCTTTTCGGTGCCGCGATGGAGGAGGCCGATATGCGGGTCGGCGCGCTCGATGATTTCGCCGTCCATCTCCAAGACCAGCCGCATCACGCCGTGGGCGGCTGGATGCTGCGGCCCGAAATTCATCGTGAAGTTGCGAATCGCCGGCGCCCGCGCGAGTTCGCCCCCCGGATCGCCCGAGGGAGGGGGAAGGGTCGTGCGGTCGCTCATGCCGCGCCCTTGGATGCGCCCGGGGGCGCATCTTTCGCCGCTTCCTCATCGGGCGCGCTCGCCTTCTCGTCGCCCGGCAGGATCGTGTCCATGCCCTCCCAGGGCGACAGGAAATCGAAGCTGCGGAATTCCTGCGTCAGCCGCACCGGCTCGTAGACGACCCGTTTCTGATCCTCATCGTAGCGCAGCTCGACATAGCCGGTCAGCGGGAAATCCTTGCGCAACGGGTGCCCTTCAAAGCCGTAATCGGTCAGGATGCGGCGCAGATCGGGGTTGTCGCTGAAATAGATCCCGAACAGATCCCAGGCCTCGCGTTCCCACCACCCGGCGCAGCTATAGAGCCCGACCGCCGAGGGCACCGGCTGTTCCTCGTCGGCCTCGACCTTGACCCGAATGCGCTGGTTGAGCGTCATGCTCAAGAGGTTATAGACCACGTCGAAACGCCTGATACGGTCGGGGTGGTCGACGCCGCAAATGTCGCACAGCATCGTGAAGCGGCATCTCGGATCGTCGCGCAGAAAGCCGAGCACGCCGAGCACCGCCTCGCCCGCGACCCGGCACGACAGCTCGCCGTGGCGGATCTCCACCGCGCTGACCGCGCCCGGCAGCGCCGCCGAGAGGTATTCGGCCAGATCCTTGAGCTTGTCGTCCATGCCGGTCAATCGCTGGGGATCAGCGGGCGAAGCTGCGGGTGCGTTTGATCTTCTTCTGCAACAGCAAGATGCCGTAGAGCAGCGCCTCCGCTGTCGGCGGGCAGCCGGGGACGTAGATGTCGACCGGCACGATCCGGTCGCAACCGCGCACCACCGAATAGGAATAATGATAATAGCCGCCGCCATTGGCGCACGAGCCCATCGAGATGACCCAGCGCGGCTCGGCCATCTGGTCGTAAACCTTGCGCAAGGCCGGGGCCATCTTGTTACACAGCGTGCCGGCGACGATCATCACGTCGGACTGGCGCGGGCTCGGCCGAAACACCACCCCGAAGCGGTCGAGGTCATAGCGGCTGGCGCCGGTATGCATCATCTCGACGGCGCAGCACGCCAGCCCGAAGGTCATCGGCCATAACGAGCCGGCGCGCGCCCAGCCGACCAGCGAGTCGAGCGTCGAGGTGATAAAGCCGCGGTCCTCGATCTCCTCGGTCGCGGCGCGCAGCAGCAGATCCTGTTCGGCCCCCGGCGGAATCACGCGATTGGGCGTCTCGATCACTCCCATTCGAGCGCCCCTTTCCGCCACTCATAGATGAAGCCGACCGTCAGCACGGCGAGAAACACCACCATCGACCAGAAGCCGAACACCCCGATATCGCCGAGCGAGACCGCCCAGGGGAAGAGGAACGCGACCTCGAGATCGAAGATGATGAAGAGGATCGCGACGAGGTAATAGCGCACATCGAAACGGATTCGCGCATCCGCGAACGGCTCGAAGCCGCATTCGTAGGGCGACAGCTTCTCCGAATTGGGGTTCTGCCGGGCCAGCACGAACGAGGCGCCGACCATCAGGGCCGCGATCGCGCCGGCGATCACGAGAAACACCAGGATCGGGAAATACTCGCTGAGCAGGCTCTCCATACCAACCCTCAGTGGCGGCGTCGGGCCGACGCTCGCTCGGCGTCGGGTGAACAACCCCAGCGATCACCCCAGATCTAACCCTGGCGGGAGA
>JBGPTQ010000152.1:0-5431 GCA_041490725.1 Allostellaceae bacterium
CGCCGCGCGCTGGAGCGCGCGAGCCGGCGGCACGAGCGAGGTCAGCAGCAAGACCACCGCGATGATCGCGATCGCGGCGCCGAGGCGCCTATCCGCGGCCGCGAACAGCCCGATCGGATGCCCAGACATCAGGCGGTTTGGCGCTGATGTGACAAATCCGGTGGTCAGGACCGCCGCGACGGCCGCCCCAAAAAGCGTCGGCAGGACGAGATTATGCAGCCGAAACGAGGGAACCACCCCGGCTACGATGCCCGATTGGAGGGCCATTGTGCGTCCTTCGAGACGCCCGCTACGCGGGCTCCTCAGGATGACGTTCTTTCTTAATGCCATCAATAAATCACGTCATCCTGAGGAGGCGCGAAGCGCCGTCTCGAAGGACGCATATTTCCTCATGCAGCGTCGGTTTCCCACACACTGCCAATTTTTCACAGCCGCTCAGGGTAAGGGTTGCGTCTTGAAGCACGATGCAGCGTCGGAAATGGTCACGGCAGGAAGTGCCGCGATTTCAGATAGTCGGATGCGACCGCGCCGGCATCTTCGCCGGCGACCGCGATCCGGGCGTTCAGCCCCTGCAAGGTGGTCAGGGTCAGCGAGGCGAATACCGGGTCGAGCATCGCGGCGATTTCGGGGTGCCGGTCGAGCACCGCTTCGCGCACGACCGGGGCCGGGGCGTAGACGATTTGCGCGCCCTTGTCGTCGCACAGCGCCGTGAGGCCGAGTGCGGCGAGTTCGCCGTCGGTGCCGTAGGCCATCGCCGCATTCACCCCGGAGATGCCTTCCGCCGCGGCGCGCATCGTCGCCGCGGTGTTGCCGCCCGACAGGGTCAAGAGCTGGCCTGCCCTCAGATTAAAGCCGTAGGTCTTCTCGAAGGCGGGGAGCGCGCCGGGACTTTCGACGAATTCCGCCGAGGCGGCGAGCTTGAAATGGCCGCCCGCGGCCAGATAGCCAGGGAGGTCGTCGAGGCATTTACCAGCGGGGAAACCCGACAAATCGTTGCGGATCGCGATGACCCAGGTGTTGTTTGCGGGCGCCGGATTCAACCACACGAGATGGTTTTCGGCGCGATCGAGCTGTTTCACCGCGGCATGGCCTGCTGCGGCATTCTTCCAGGCCGGGTCGGCTTCGCGGTGGAAGAACAAGGCGCCGTTGCCGGTGTATTCGGGATAGAGATCGATCTGTCCAGCGAGAATGGCCGCGCGCACGATGTTGGTCGGCCCGAGCTGGATCTTCTTTTCGACCGGGAGCCCGCGCGCTTCGAGCATCGCCGCGATCATATTGCCGAGCAGCGCGCCTTCGGTATCGATCTTCGAGGCAACGACGATCGCCCCGGCCGCTCCTGCCGGCGCGGCATGGAACATGACGACAGCAGCCGCCAATAGGGCGGCGGCCAAGGCTCTTGCGATCGGCGGCAACAGCGCTCTCGGTCAGAGCGGGATCGCGAGCAGCGTGTCGATCTGGCGGCTGTCGAGGACGACGGTCTTGCGGGCAAAGTGCCAGCCGGTTACGCCGTGCACGACACAGTCGAGGTAGCGCCCGACCGCAAAGAGGGTCATCGCGCCGTCCTGCATCGTACGCACGACGAGGAAATTGGCGCTGACCTCAAGCGCATCGATGTCGTCCCGTTCGACCCGGACACCCGAGATCAGATGACGGTAACGCTGTGGCTCGTAGATATTGGCCCGGCGCAGCGCGCTGACCCGGTCCTTCAGCATGTTTCTTGACGTCGCGTAGATCAGCCCGAGCGGCAGGCCGGCCGCGTAATTCTCGGCCGAGGTCACGCGATAGGCGCAATCCTCGATGAAAAATTCCGGCCAGCGCTCCAGCGCATCCGAGTCGAGGCAGGCGGCGTAGTCGGTGTAGAGCGCTTCGAGTTCGAGCTGCCGCGCAATCTCGGCGAGGTTCATCGTAGTCGCCCCCGGGCCTTTAGAGCCCCATCGTCTGGCGGTAGGCCTGCCAGAACCCGCGCACCGACGCTTCGGTCGCCCGCGTCTCCTGCGAGGCGTGCTCGGTGCCGCCCATTTCGAGGACCGAGCACTCGCCCTCGCCGCCCTTGATCGCGCGCTGGATGAACCCGCCGACCGCGCCGTCTTCCATCGAAACATAGCCCGCCGGGCCGACCAGATTGGCCTGTTGCAGCCGGCGCTCGGTCATCGCCGCATCGTCGTCCGCGAAGCCGATAAAAATCCATTGCAGCTCGGTCTGGTCCGGTCCCTTCGGCAGGACGAGCCTCAATGCGATCGAATTATGGATCTGCTGCATCACGAAATTGGGGAAGACACTGAGGATCTGGATCGTGATCCCGTCGCCGATCTCGTCGACCGAGTCGAGAAAGCGTGGGTCCTCCAGCCGATAATCGGCGTGCATCGACTGGATGTCGGCATAGGCCGCATCGGAGGCGGCCTGATCGGCTCCCGTGCCGCCATAGGTATAGCTGGTGTGGTGCGCGCCGGACTCGGCGATCGCGACCCCGCCGGTATTGGTCAGCCGGCTGACGCGGAACGTCGTAAAAAAGCTGTGCAACAGGCTCGCGTGATAGGTGTCCTTGACGTTCTCGATATAGAGCTTCCAGTTGTTGTGCAGGATCTGCGAGGTCGTGCCGAGGATCCTGGGCTTGCCGCGGATCACCCGGCCGATGCGCGAGCCGATCAAATTTCCGATGTAATCGGCGAGGGGCGGGGCCTCGGGCGACAGCGTGCCAAAGACCAGGCCGGCGAACTGGTCGGTGCGCAACGGCTTCAGCCCATGCGCTTCGAGGGCGAAGCTGTCGGGCATCCCGCCCTTGCCGCCGACGCCGCGGCGAAAGGCGACGCTCTTCAGATTGCCGGCGAGGTCGTAGCGCCAGGAGTGGTAGACGCAGGTCAGCCCATCGGTTGTATGGCCTTGCTGCTTCAGGCAGACGAGATTGCCGCGATGGGCGCAGCGGTTGACCATCGCATGGATCTCGCCGTCCTCGCCGCGCGTCACGATGATCGGCGTCTCGCCAAGGAAGGTCGTCTTGTAATCGCCGGGCTCGGGCAGTTCGTCGGCCAGCGCGAGGTATTGCCAGCTCGCCCCAAGAAAGATGCGGTCGAGCTCGGCGCGGTAGAGGTCCGGGTCGGCAAACACCCGGTAGGGGACTCGCGAATTACCCTCTTTTGGCCATTCGAGCGCCTGCGGCATTGCCGACCTCCCAACCAAGAACCGGCGATGACGGCCCGCGCAGCTACGGCGCAGCCATCAGCAGCACAGTATCATGAAAACGCCGAATATCGATGACCCGGGACCGTCTTACTCGGGCGCGGCGATCACGTCGGCGGCCTCGCGCGCATCCCACAGCAAGCTTTTCGGATCACGCTTCAAAGACAGGCTCGCGCGAACGTTCGATGCTCGCCTTGAGATAGGGATTGCGGATTGCACCCGGTTCGACCAGATCGACCGAGCGACCCAATAGATTCTCAAGCGCCTCCTTCAGACCAAAATATGCCCTGAGCGAGAGCGCGTTGGGATGGCCGCGATCGAACTCGACCAGAAAATCTACATCGCTCCGTTCCGGATCGAAATCGCCACGCGCGGCCGAGCCAAAAAGATCGAGCCGGCGCACATGAAAGCGGCGGCACAACGCCCGCATTTCTTCGCGATGCAACGTGATTTCGTCGATCATCGAGGCTCTGCGTCGAAAACAAAGAAGTGTAGCACGGCGTTGACACCTCCGAGGCCGGGCGGGCGGCGTACGCAGCTACGGTGCGGCCATCAGCGGCACAGTATCATGAAAACGCCGGTAATCGATGACCCGGCTTCCATCATCGCTCCAGCCGATCACGTCGACGAACCGGTGGCTCCACAGGATTTCATGCGGCAGGTACGAGGTTCGCGCATGGACGTGCTGCGCGATCGTCTCGTCGATGCCGCTCGCGGTCACCACCAGCTCGGCGTTTTCGGATTCCAGTGACGCGGCGCTCGCGCCCCATAGCGGGCTGTCGCGGTCGATTTCGTGCATCACCGTGAAGGTCATCGCCAGAACCGGTGTGCGATACCGGGTCAGCTGCAACTCGTAAAAGCGGCGCAGCCTCACGCCTTCCCCGGTCTCCTCGTCGCGCAACAGGGTGACGGCGACCTCGGCCTCTAAGATCTGGTTGCGGCGTTGGTTGGCGAGGCGGAAGGACAATGTCGGGTGGCCGTTATGCGGGCCGATCACCGCGACCCGGCTGAACAATACGCGCGCCGTCGGCCGCGAGAAGCGGGCGAACACCAGCCCGGTCGCCAGCGCGAGGAACATCAACCCGACCGCGGTCTCCATCGTGACGACGATGTTGGCGTAGAGCGTGGCGGGCGACATCTGGCCATAGCCGACAGTGGCCATGGTCTGGACGCTGAAAAAGAACGCATCGGCGAAAGAGCCCGGCCTTGCATTGGCGATGGCGCCGGGCTGCAACAGATAGAAGAGCGCGAACAGCGCGTTCGCACCCAGATAGAGGGCCACGCCGCCAGATAGAAACCGGCACCACCCCAGTCTGAGAGTGTGATGGTAGAGATCGCCGAACCAGGGCCGGCGCAGCCCGATCGCCAGCGTCTGGTCGGCGGTCTCGCGGGCGATCAGCCGGGCAGGGCGCGCGTCGCCACCCTCGGGCGGCTCGCTGCGCAACACGGCAGCCCGCCGCCGGCTGGCGCGCGACCTGCCTTGCCTGCGGTCCGTCAGGGAATTGCCCCGCCTCAGCCGCCGTAAAACACGTTGTCGCCGAGGTCCTTCATTTCGAGGATCGCGGCGTCGGGGCGGCCGGCGATCGCGTTCGGCAGGTGCGCCTCGGTGACTTCGGCAACGACGATGTGGTGGTCGCCCTGCTCGACGATGCTGGTGACCTTGCACTCGACCGCGGCCAAGGCGACGTCGAGGATCGGCGCGCCGTTGGCGCCCTTGTGGACGGCCTGGCCGCTCAGCTTGCCGTCGGCGAACTGGGCCGGCTTGAAGAAGGTGAAGGCGAGGCCCTTGTGCTCCTTGCCCAGCATGTTGAGGGTGAAATTCCTGGTGTTCTTGACGATTCCATAGGCGCCGCTGTCGGTCTTGACGCCGACCACGACGAGCGGCGGGGCGAACGCGGTCTGCGTCACCCAGTTGACCGTTGCGCCGGCGACGTTGCCCTTGCCGTCATCGGCGGTTAGCACGTAGATGCCATAGGGGATCATGCGCAGCGCGGTCTTCTTGGCGTCCTGGTTCATCGCCTGTCCTCCGAAATGGGTGTGTGCCCGCCACTACACCCAATCCGTAAAAAACTGCAAGAGCCGGCGGCGGTCATTTCGAGTACCGTAGGGCGGATAAGCGAAGCGCCATCCGCCGGCAGTGCGCGGCGGCTAGGTTGCGGCGGATTACGCTGCGCTCATCCGCCCTACCGGGTTCCTGAGAAGACGCCGCGTTTATCCGCGTACGTAGACGGTAGGAAGCATCACGAACCGAACG
>JBGPTQ010000153.1:0-5420 GCA_041490725.1 Allostellaceae bacterium
CGTCGCCACCCCGACCGCGCCGAAGCCGAGGATCCCGCACACCGCGCCGCGCAGCATGCGGTTCGGGCCGCGCTGGTTGAATTCGCCGCGTTTGAGATTGGCGTGCTCGACAAAGAGGCGCTTTGCCGCGGCGAGCGCCAGCGCCACGATATGCTCGGCCATCGGCTCGGCCGAGGCGCCCTTGTTGCCGGCGACCGGCAGTTCGGGCGGCAGATCGCGCGTCGGGACCCAGTCGACCCCGGCGGCGCTGAACTGTAACAGCCGCGCGCTGCCGATCAGCGCCGACTCGCCGGGAAGCAGCTCCTTCGCCGTGTCGTTGGCGAGCACCGCGCCGGCGCCGCGCAACGCATCGGCACGGTCTGCCGGCGCCAGATCGGCGAGGTAGATCACCTCGGCGACCCCGCCCAGCTCCTCGGCGACGATTGCGCGGCTGCGCTCGGTCAGCTTATAGGTCACCACCAGCGGCCCTGCATCCATGCCGTCAGCTCCGATGCGCCGGGATGGCGGTCAATCCGCAGAAGCCGCGGCGGGCTGGCCGACCCGGCGCCGCCGGTTCGCGGCCGATCGGCGATCGCCGACCAGCGCCACGATTGCGACCGCGATCATCAAGATGACGCTGATGCCGAACACCCATTGCGGCGCGCCATGGTCCATCGCGAAGCCGAACATTAAGGGCCCGACCATGCCGCCGATGCCGAAGCCCGAGGTAACGATGCCGAAGGTGCGGCCCATCGCGCCCGGCGGGGCGGCGGCGCGCACCAGCATGTCGCGCGACGGCATGATCATGCCGCTGAGCAATCCGGCGCCGCTCATCGCTACGACCAACAGCACGGGATCGAGCCCCACTGTCCCGATCGCCAATACAATGCAGGCGTTGACGCCGTAGCCGAGCGCCGCCACCTCGGCATGGCGCCGCGTCAGGTCGGCAATAAAGCCGCCGGCCAGCACCCCCAGCGCCTGCGCGCTCAGATACGCGGTCAATGCCAGATTGGCGACCGACAGCGAGGTGCCGAAGGCGCTGGTCAGCGCCACCACCGAGAAATTGCTGATGCCGCTCCCGGACAGGCTCATCAGCGCGAAAAAACCGGTGAGGCCGATGATCGTCGGGGTCAATATCGAGGTCAGCCCGACGCCGCTTCCCGCGCCGGCCCCCGCCGGGCGCCCCGGGTGCGCCGAATGGGGCATGATTTCGTTGTCGACGCCGCGGGCGATCATCAGCGGCACCGCGACGATCAGCGCGATGATGCCGGCCGCCATCAGCGCGACATTCAACCCCAGGCTGGCAGCCAGCGCGATCATCGTGACCGGGGCAACCGCGTTGCCGAGAAATCCGGAGAATGTATGGATCGAAAAAGCGCGGCCAATGCGATCCGGCGCAATCTTACGCGAGAGGAGGGCGTAATCAGCCGGGTGAAAGACGCTGTTGGCAAGACCAACGAACACCATTGCCAGCAGCAGCGAGGAATAGGACGGGGCCAGGCCGAAACCGAGATAGGCAGACCCGGCAAGAATGAGGCCGAGCACCAGCATCCGGCGCGAGCCGACGCGGTCGACCAGATAGCCGACCGGCAATTGCGCCGCGACCGCGACGACGCTGGCGACGGTCAACGCCAAGCCAAGCTCGATAAAGCCGATGCCGAGCGTCGCGGCCAGCAACGGAAACAGCGGCGGCAGGACGAGGCTCTGGAAGTGATTGACGAAATGCGCCGCCGACACCAGCGCGATCGCCTGGCGTTCCCCCGTCTTCCCACGCTCGCCGCCGGACATCGCTAGCGCTTCGGTCGTCATCCCGGGCGTTGCCTCTTTTCTCGCCAGTTACGCAACATGGCGCGCCTCCCCCGCGCCGGCAAGCACCGGATGGGCAGGGCTGATCCTTTCGGGAAGCAATCAAGCCTTGCTCCCTCTCCGCCCCTGGGGGCGGAGAGGGTTGGGGTGAGGTGGGGGATTCCAGAGCGTTCGCAGGCACCCCACCTCACCCTCCCGCGCCAGGGAACTCCATCGGGGCGCGGGCCCCTCCCTCTCCCCCCCAAAGGGCGGAGAGGGAAAATAGGCACGGCAAACGGCAACTTTGATTTAGCATCTATCTTCCCGGAATTGTGGCGAGGGCGTCAGCGATGAGCGTGCAGAGGGTCGGGCAGAGGGTGCGGCGGGAAGAGGATCTGCGCCTCTTGACCGGCCGGGGCCGTTATGTCGACGACGTGCGTGCGATCGATGCGGCGCGCGGCTATGTGCTGCGCTCGCCGCACGCTCATGCGCGGATCGTCGCCATCGACGCGCGGCGCGCGAGCGCGGCGCCGGGGGTGCTCGCGGTCCTCACCGGGGCCGATTTGCGGCGGCGCGGGCTCGGCACCTTGCGCCCCGGCGTGCCGCGCCGCCGCCGCGACGGCACCCCGGCTTTTGTCTGCCCGCAGCCGCTCCTGGCGCAGGACCGGGTGCGTTATGTCGGCGACCCGGTCGCCTTCGTCGTCGCGCAAACCCTGGACCAGGCGAAGGACGCCGCCGAGCTGATCGCGGTCGACTATGAGCCGCTGCCGGCGGTCATTTCGGCCGAAGCGGCGCTCGCGCCCGGCGCACCTTCGGTGTGGGACGACAACCCGGGCAACGAGGCCTTCACCCACGCGGCCGGCGACCGGCAGGCGGTCGATGCGGCCTTCGCCCGCGCCGCGCACGTCGTTCGGGACAGGATCGTCGTCAACCGGGTCAGCGCCAACAGCATGGAGCCGCGCGGCTGCCTTGCTGAGTACGATGGGCACGAGGAGCGCTACACGATCCGCTGCACGGTGCAGTCGGTGCACGGGACGAGAGCCGCGCTCGCCGGGCAGATCTTCCGGGTGCCGCATCACCAGATCCGCGTCGTCTGCGACACGATGGGCGGCGGTTTCGGCATGAAGGGCGGCTGCTACCCGGAATATGCGCTGGCGCTGTGGGCCTCGGAAATTGTCGGGCGCCCGGTGCGCTGGACCGCCGAGCGCAGCGAGGGCCTCTTGAGCGACGAGCAGGCGCGCGGCAGCACGATCGACGCCGAGCTGGCGCTCGACGGCGACGGCAAATTCCTCGCCTTGCGGACGCGCTGGCATTCGTCGATCGGCGCCTATTTCTCGACCGATCGGCCGACGATCCCCCTGACCATCGGGCTCGCCTGCCTGGTCAATACCTATACCTTCGCTTCCGTCCACGCCGAGGTGACGGCGGTTCTGACCAACACGATGACGACCGCGCCCTATCGCGGCGGCAGCCGCCCCGAGCCGATCTACGTCACCGAGACGATCATCGACAAGGCGGCGCGAGAGCTCGGGCTCGACCCGGCCGAACTGCGCCGCCGCAACACGATTCCCGCGAGCGCGATGCCCTATGCGACGCCGATGCAGCAGACCTATGACAGCGGCGATTTCGCCAAGAACCTCAAGGACGCGCTGGCCCTCGCGTCCTATGACGGGGTCGCCGCCCGTCGCGCAGCCGCACACGCCCGCGGCAAGCTCCTCGGCATCGGCGTCGCGACGACGGTGGCGGCGACCGGCGGGCGCGACTACGAGCATGCCGAGATCCGCTTCGATCCCGCCGGCGGGGTGGTGCTCTTGACCGGCAGCATGGACCACGGCCAGGGCCACGCCACGACCTTCAAGCAAGTATTGTCGGACAAGCTCGGCATCGACGCCGACCGGATCCGCTATCGCTATGGCGACAGCGATCTGGTGACGATGGGGATCGGCACCTTCGGCTCGCGCTCGGCCCAGCTCGCCGGTTCGGCGATCGTCGGCGCCGCCGACCGGCTGATCGACAAGGGCAGGCGGATCGCCGCGCACATCATGGAGGCGGCGGCGGGCGACATCGTCTTCGAGCGCGGCCGGTTCACGATCGCCGGCACCGACCGCTCGCTCGGGATCGAGGAGGTGGCGCGGCAATCCTTCCAGGCCGCGCAACTGCCCGGCGACATCGAGACCGGGTTTACCGAGCGCTCGAATTTCGGCCCGGCGGATTCGGCGACCTTCCCGTCGGGCGCGCATGTCTGCGAGGTCGAGATCGATAAGGAGACCGGCGAGGTGGCGCTCACCCGCTACTGCGCGGTCGACGATGTCGGGACGATGCTCAACCCGCTTTTGTGCGAGGGGCAGATCCATGGCGGGATCGTCCAGGGCGTCGGCCAGGCATTGCTGGAAAACCTGGTCTATGACCCCGAGAGCGGACAGCTCCTCACCGGGTCGTTCCAGGATTACTGCATGCCGCGCGCCGACAATTTCTGCGCCTTCGAGCTCTCCGAGAATTCGACGCCGACCGACCGGAACCCGCTTGGCGTCAAGGGCGTCGGCGAAGCCGGCACGATCGGCTCGATCCCGGCGGTGATGAACGCGGTCAACGACGCGCTCGCCGCGATCGGCGCGCCGCCGGTGGCGCTGCCGGCCACCGCGGAAAAGCTGTGGCGCGCGATCCGGGAGGCGGGAGTTTGACAGCCCGGCCAGCGAAAACCGGGACCCATTCTTGATATCCGCCGCCGCCGCATCCATGTAATGCGTATTAGATAATTGTGGCAACGACCATGGGAACAGCATTGATGATAAAGCCGAATTCCCTGCTTGGTGCGAAAAATTCCCTGCGAGGGTGCAAAAAATTCCCTGCCAGGGGTCAAAAAATTCCCTGCTTCGGCACCGCTGTCCCTGCGCAGATCGAAGCGGGCCAATGGGTTATCGGCGATTTCTCGGTCCGCCGCGAAAATTTTCCCTGCCGCCAGGGAAATTCGCCGCGGCGCGGTGCGGTGCCCGCGCTAGGATGGATCGGGCAATGCCAAACACCTGATCGGGAGGACAGTCATGACACTTAACGTACGCCGCATCGTCACCGGGCACGATGCCCACGGCAAGGCGATCGTCGCGACCGACGAGCCGATGACCGGTACCAGCGCGCCCGGCCGGGGGGGCATCTCGCGCGTTGAACTCTGGTCGGCCGACAAGATGCCGGTCGATAATTCGGAAGGGGCCGCGTCGGAGGCGCAGCGCAAGGGCTTTGTCGTGCGCCACAACTATGTCGGCTCGGGCCAGGGCCATGTGTGCCGGGTTGTCGAGTTCGCGCCGGGCGGGGCGAAATTCATGCACCGCACCGAGACGCTCGATTACGCGATCCTCTTATCCGGCGAATGCGATCTCGAACTCGACGACGGCAAGACCGTGCACATGAAACAGGGCGACATCTGCGTCCAGCGCGGGACGATGCACGCCTGGGTTCCCACCGGCTCGGCGCCGGCCGTCTTCGCCTTCATCCTGATCGACGCCGATCCGGTCACCGCGGGCGGCCGGAAGCTGACGACGCATTACCCGATGCGGTGAGCGGGGAAGGCGGCCGGCTCAGCGCCACGGATCGATGATCTGAACCTCGCAGCCGGCAAAATCAGCGACGTTGCGCGTTGCCAACGCTGCGCCGCGGGAACG
>JBGPTQ010000154.1:0-5420 GCA_041490725.1 Allostellaceae bacterium
CTATGAGGCGATCTATTGGATCGCTGGCGGGCTGCCGAAGGCAGGCGGGATCGCGCCGCTGGCGCCGTATTTCAGACGGCTGCGGCACGCCTATCTGATCGGCAATGCGACGGAGGAGTTTGCGGCGACGCTCGGCAGCTCGGTTCCCTTCACCCGGTGCGGCGATCTCGCCACCGCGATTGCCACGGCGGCCGAAGCGGCGCGCCGCGACGGCGTCTCGGGGGCGGTCGTGCTGTTGTCGCCGGCCTGCGCCTCCTATGACCAGTTCGCCAATTTCGAGGCGCGCGGCGATGCCTTTCGCGCATTCGTTGCCGAATTGCGTGCCCGGGAGCGCGGGCGTCCCGCCCGCGTGCGGGCCGGAGGCCCGCGGTCCGCCGCGGTCCGGCCGGGATGATGTTCGCCCGCATCGACCAGAGCCCGGTCGCGCGATGGTGGTGGACCATCGACCGCTGGAGCCTCGGTGCGCTGGTTCTGTTGATCGCCTTCGGCTCGGTGTTGAGCATGGCGGCAAGCCCCGCCGTTGCCGAGCGGCTCGGCTATGCGCGGCTGCACTTCGCCGAGCGCCATCTGGTGGCCGTGCCGCTCGCCTTCGCGATCATGTTCGGGGTGTCGCTGCTGCCGCCGCGCACGGTCCGCCGGGTCGCGTTCATCGGTTTTGCGATCGCGGTCGTGCTGCTCGCCCTGACCTTCGTCATCGGGGTCGAGATCAAGGGCGCGCGGCGCTGGATCAATCTGCCGGGCCTGTCGCTGCAGCCATCGGAATTCGTCAAGCCGACATTTACCGTGGTGGCAGCCTGGCTGTTCACCGAGCAAAAAGAGCGCCCCGGTTTTCCGGGGAACGCGATCTCGCTCGCGCTTTTCCTCGCGCTCCTCGCCATGCTGGTCAAGCAGCCCGATCTCGGCATGGCGGTGGTCGTCGCAATCGTCTGGTTCGCGCAATTTTTCATGGCCGGGCTACGGCTCTATTGGGCTGCCGCCGGCTCGATCGCCGGGCTCGCCGGGTTTGTCGGCGCCTATCTGTGGCTGCCGCACGTGACCAGCCGGATCAACCGCTTTCTCGATCCGGCGGCGGGCGACAGCTATCAGGTCAACCGCTCGATCGAGGCCTTCGTCAATGGCGGGCTGTGGGGCCGCGGGCCGGGGGAGGGAACGGTCAAGGACGTCCTGCCCGATGCGCACGCCGATTTCGTGTTCGCGGTTGCCGGCGAGGAGTTCGGGCTCATCGTTTGCATCCTGATCGTCGGCGTATTTGCCTTCATCGTGCTGCGCGGCTTCTCGCGACTGCTGCAGGAGGGCAATCTGTTTGTGCTGCTCTCGGCGACGGGGCTCTTAATCCAGTTCGGGCTGCAGGCGATCATCAACATGGCCTCGACCCTGCATCTGATCCCGACCAAGGGTATGACGCTGCCGTTTCTGTCCTATGGCGGGTCGTCGATGCTGGCCCTGGCGTTGGGCATGGGCATGATGCTGGCCCTGACCCGGCGCCGCCTCGGCGGGAGCGAGCTGTGAGCGCCGCCCGGGGACTGATTCGCGGGCCGACATTCGTCCTCGCCGCCGGCGGCACCGGCGGCCATCTGTTCCCGGCGCAAGCGCTCGCCGAGCGGCTGGTCCGGCACGGCGCCGCGGTGTGCCTCGCCAGCGACCGGCGCGCCGACGCGTTTGCCGCGGAGGGTGCCGCGCCGGCGCCGGGCATCGAAATCCGCCAGATTCACGCCGGACGGCTCGGCGGCGGTCCCTTGCAAAGCGCTTGCGGCGTCGCCGCGATGGCGGTCGGCCTCGTCCAGGCGCGCCGGCTGCTGCGCCGGCTCGATCCCCAAGCGGTGGTCGGCTTCGGCGGCTATCCGTCGGTGCCGACGATGCTCGCGGCGATCCAGCTCGGCTTGCCGACCGTGATCCACGAGCAGAATGCGGTGCTCGGCCGCGCCAATCGCCTGTTGGCGGCGCGCGTCCGGCGGATCGCCACCGGTTTTGCCGACACGAGCGGTCTGCGGCCGGCCGACCGGGCTCGCGCGGCCTATACCGGCAACCCGGTGCGGCCGGCGATCGGTGCCGTCGCCCACATCGGATACCGGATGCCCGAGCCAGGCGCGCCACTCGAGCTCTTGATCCTCGGCGGCAGCCAGGGCGCGGGGATTTTCGCTGAAATCGTGCCGCCGGCTCTGGCGGCATTGCCGCCGGCGTTGCGGAGTGCGCTGCGCGTCAGCCAGCAGGCGCGGCGCGAGGATTGTGCCTGGGTGGCCGCTCAGCTGGAAGCCGGCGGCATCGCCGCCGAGGTCAAAACCTTCTTCACCGACGTGCCGGAGCGCCTCGCGCGGGCTCAGCTGGTGATCTGTCGGGCCGGAGCATCGACCATCTCGGAGCTCGCCGCCACAGGGCGACCGGCGCTCCTGGTGCCCTACCCGCACGCGACCGACGATCACCAGATGGCCAATGCCCGCGCGTTCGCCGATACCGGCGCCGGCTGGCTCGTTCCGCAATCGGCGCTGAGCGCGCCGATGCTGACCAAAATCTTGGCCGAACGGCTCGCCGACGCTGCTGGACTGGCCCATGCTGCCGCGCAGGCGCGCAGCTTTGCCTGCGATGACGCGGCCGAGCGGCTCACCGCAATCGTTCTCGCCCTGGTGCCGGGCATGGCTGGCCAGCCGGATCATACGCCGGATGACACGTCCCGGGAGTACGCGGCATGAGATCGCTGCCCGAATCGACCGGGCCGATCCATTTCGTCGGGATCGGCGGCATCGGGATGAGCGGCATTGCCGAGGTGCTGCACAATCTCGGCTACCGGGTGCAGGGCAGCGATCTTGCCGAGAGCGCCAATACGCGCCGGCTCGCCGGGCTCGGCATTGCCGTGATGATCGGCCACGCGGCCGAGAATCTCGACAGCGCCGAGGTCATCGTCATTTCCTCCGCAGTGAAGCCCGACAACCCGGAAGTCGTGGCGGCGCGGGCGCGGCGCCTGCCGGTCGTCCGTCGCGCCGAGATGCTGGCCGAGCTGATGCGGCTCAAATGGTCGATCGCGATCGCCGGCACGCATGGCAAGACGACGACGACCTCGATGATCGGCGCGCTTCTCGAAACCGCCGGGCTCGACCCGACCGTGATCAATGGCGGCATCATCAATGCCTACGGCACCAATACACGGCTGGGTGCCGGCGACTGGATGGCGGTCGAAGCCGATGAGAGCGACGGCACGTTCACGCGGCTGCCGGCGACGATCGCCATCGTCACGAACATCGATCCCGAGCACCTCGATTTCTACGGCGACTTTGCCACGCTGCAGCAGGCCTTCGAGACCTTTGTCGGCAATATCCCATTCTACGGGTTCGCGGTGCTGTGCATCGACCATCCGGTCGTCCAGGGCATGATCGCCCGCCTGTCGGAGCGGCGCATCCTGACCTATGGCCTCAGCCCGCAGGCCGATATTCGCGCGACCAACATCCGGCTCGGCCCCGATGGCAGCCATTACGACGCGGTGATCGCCGACCGGATTACCGGGCAGGAGCGGGTGCTCGCCGGCCTCTTCCTGCCGATGTACGGCGAACACAACGTGCAAAACTCGCTGACCGTGCTGGCCGTCGCCGAGGAAATGGGTCTCGGCGACGAGGTGGTGCGCGCCACCTTGCACAATTTCAAGGGCGTGCGCCGGCGGTTCACCAAGACCGGCGAATGGAATGGCGTCACGATCATCGACGATTACGGCCATCATCCGGTCGAGATCGCCGCCGTGCTGAAGGCGGCGCGGGCGATCGCCCTCCTTGACGAAAGGGGCGGCCGGGTGATCGCCATCGTGCAGCCGCATCGCTACACCCGCCTCGCCAATCTGTTCGACGGTTTCTGCACCTGCTTCAACGATGCGGACCTGGTGCTGGTCGCCGATGTGTATGCGGCCGGAGAGGCGCCGATCGCGGGAATGTCGCGCGACGCGCTCGTCGACGGCCTCAGCGCGCATGGTCATCGCAATGCCCAGGCGCTGTCCGGGCCGGAGGCCCTGGCGCCCCTGTTGCGGTCATTGGCCCGGCCCGACGACATCGTGGTATGCCTGGGTGCCGGTTCGATCACCAACTGGGCGAACAGCTTGCCCGACGACCTCGCCAAGCTGGAAGCGCGGAGCCGGGTGGCATGACGGCGTGGCCGGACACAAGCGATGGCGATTGGCTGCGGCATCTTCCGCCGGTCCGCGGCCGGCTGGTCGCCAATGCCCCGATCGGACCCTTGACCTGGTTCCGCGTCGGCGGCCCGGCCGAATTGCTGTTCCGGCCGGCCGATGAAGATGATCTCGCGGGTTTTCTCACCGTGCTGCCGGCCGAGATCCCCGTGACGGTGATCGGCGTCGGCTCGAACCTCTTGGTGCGCGATGGCGGCATCTCTGGAATCGTCATACGACTGGGCCGCGGTTTCGCCGATGTCACGGCCGGGGACGACGAAATCCGCGCCGGTGCCGGCGCGCTCGACGTCAACGTCGCTCTCGCCGCCGCCGAGGCGGGGATCGCCGGGCTCGAATTCCTGTCCGGCATCCCGGGCACGATCGGCGGCGGGTTTCAGACGAACGCCGGCGCCTATGGAAGCGAATTCAAGGATGCCGTGATTTCCGCCGACGCAGTCGACCGCAGCGGCAGGATCCACCGGCTGGGTGTCGCGCAGATGGGGTTGTCGTACCGGCATTGCGCCGTCGATCCTGCCTGGATCTTTGTCGCGGCGCGCTTCAAGGCTATCGCTGGCGATCGCGTCGCGATCGCGCGCCGCATGGCCGAAATCCGGGCCGCGCGCGAAGCCTCGCAGCCGATCCGGGCGCGGACCGGCGGTTCGACCTTCGCCAACCCGCCCGGCCATCAGGCATGGCAGCTGATCGACGCGGCCGGCTGTCGCGGCCTCGCCCGCGGCGGCGCGATGGTCTCCGAAAAGCACGCCAATTTCCTGATCAACACCGGCGATGCGACGGCCGCCGACATCGAATCGCTTGGCGAAGAGGTGCGGCGCCGGGTGGGTGACCGGTTCGGCATTGTTCTCGAATGGGAGATCCGCCGTATCGGGCGGCTGCCGGAGGTCATGCCGGCAGCGGACGCGCTCGCGAGGACAGGATGAAGGGGCGAGGCGGACGCGTCGCACCACCACCCTGGCGGCGCCGGCGCCGGATCGCACCTTCTATGCGCCGCGCCGCTCTGTGGGCGACGGTGGTCGTGCTCGCCGCCGGCGGTTACGGCGCGGTTGTGCTGAGCCGGTTGCCGCTCGGCCAGGCGATCCTCGGCGCGGCCGCCGATCGGGCCCTCGCCGCGAGTGCGGCGCTCGGACTGGTTGTCGGGGATATCGAAGTCGAGGGCCGCGAGACCACCGACACCGCGACGATCATGGCCGCGCTCGCGGCCGAACGCGGCACGCCGATCTTCGCCGTCAGCCCGGACTGGGCGAAAGCGAAGCTGGAG
>JBGPTQ010000155.1:0-5404 GCA_041490725.1 Allostellaceae bacterium
CGCGGCCGAACTCGGTTTCGATCGGGTCGTCGCCAATCGGCTCGACATCATCGACGGGCGGATCGCCGGCACTGTAACGGCGCCAATCGTCACCCGCGAGACCAAGCGCGAGACGTTGCTGGCGCTGGCCGCGGAATGCGATGGTGGGCGCGCCGCCACGCTCGCTGTCGGCGACGGCGCCAACGATCTGCCGATGCTCGAGGCGGCCGGGCTCGGGGTCGCCTTCCGCGCCAAGCCCGTGGTTGCCGCCGCCGCGCGTTGGCGCGTCGACCACGCCGATTTGACCGCGCTGCTCTATGCCCAGGGCTATCGTGACGGCGAGATCATCTGGGAATGAGGACCGGCCGGGCAACCTCAGCTCTGGTCGAGGCGCAGCGCGATAAAGCGCAGATCGCCCTGGCGCTCGACCAAGAGCAGGATCGATTTGCGGCCGGCCCGCTTCGCATCGTCGATCTTGCCGGCGACCTGGCCCGTGCTTTTGATCTCCTCCTGCGCCGCTTCCATGATCACGTCGCCGGCTTTGAGGCCCTTCTCCGCTGCCGGGCTGTCCTTTGTGACATCGACGACGACGACCCCCTTCTGATCGCCTAGCGAGAACTTTTCCTTCAGCTCCGGCGTGATGTTTGACAGCGTAAGGCCGAGCGTCGTCACCGTGCTGCTATCCGCCTTTGACGGCTTGTCCTTGGCCGGCTCCTTGGCGGCCACCTGTTCGGTTTCGTCGAGCTTGCCGACGGTGACCTGCAGCGTGGTCTCCTTACGCTTGCGCCAGACCGTCACCGGCACGGTTTTGCCCTCCGCCGACTCCGCGACGAGCCGCGGCAGATGCCGCATGTCGGGAACCTTCTTGCCGTTGAAGGTGAGGATCACATCGCCTGGCTGAATGCCGCCGGTCTGGGCCGGGCCGTTGTCGTTGACGCTGGCGACGAGCGCACCGTGCGACTTGTCGAGCCCGAGGCTCTCGGCAATTTCATCGGTCACCGCCTGAATGCGCACGCCGAGCCAGCCGCGGTGCACGGCATGATCGGGCTCCCGGATCAGCTGGGCCACCACAGCCTTGGCAAGGTTGGACGGGATGGCGAAGCCGATGCCGATCGAGCCGCCGCTCGGCGAATAGATCGCCGTGTTGATGCCGATGATCTCGCCATTCATGTCGAACATCGGCCCGCCGGAGTTGCCCCGGTTGATCGCGGCGTCGGTCTGCAGGAAATCGTCGTAGGGTCCCGAATTGATGTCGCGCTGCCGCGCCGAAAGAATGCCGGCGGTGACGCTGCCGCCGAGGCCGAAGGGATTGCCGATCGCCAGCACCCAATCGCCGACCCGCGCCTTGTCGCTGTCGCCCCAGCCCGCCGCAGCCAGCTTCTTGTCGGTCTTTACCTTCAAGACTGCGACATCGGTCTTGGTGTCGCGGCCGACGACCTCGGCCTTCAAATTGGTGTCGTCGTACAGGATGACGGTGATCTCGTCGGCGTCGGCGATGACGTGATTGTTGGTGACGATGTACCCGGCCGAATCGATCACAAAGCCCGAGCCGAGCGAGGTCGCCTTGCGCGGCTTCGCCTCGGGACGATCGCCGCGCTGGCCGTTATGGTCGAAGAAATCCTTGAAGAACTCCTCGAACGGTGACCCGGGCGGGAATTGCGGCCGCCCCGGGGTGGACCGCTCCTTCTTGCCCTCCGGCTTCACGGTCTGCGTCGTCGAGATATTGACGACGGATGGCAGCAGCCTCTCGGCAAGGTCGGCAAACCCATCCGGCGTCGGGCGCGCCGCCGCCCAAGAAACTCCGGCAGGGATGGCGAGAACCAACGCGGCGGCGGCCGCAACGGCCGAGCGCCGAAATCCCGATGTAAGCACCGACACCTTATTCGACTCCTCGCAGCAAAGCCTGATCTCGCACGAATCAAATTGGCCCAGGCAATAGCTGGCGTTCGCGACCACGCTATCCAAGCCGGCCAGGGGCAACCGCCGCCGAGGCGCCCGCCATGCGAGATTACGAGAGATGTGGCCGGCAAGCCAGATCCCTTCGCAGCTGCACATATCAGCGCCGCAACAGCCAGACAATCACCACGCCGACAGCGGCGGCGAGCAACCCGGACGCGCGCAGGACCTGCGGCGGCACCGGCATCGCGCGTTGGGCGAGGTGCTTCATTCCCTCCGGGAACATTGCGTAAAGGACGCCCTCGATAACCAGAACGAGAGCAAGCCCGGTGCCTAGGTCGCGCATTACCCGCTGTGGAGGGCGCCGTGCCGCATCGCCATCCGCCGGTTAGGGCTGACGCGCTCCGCCGGCAGGGGTACCTGGCGTGCCGGGTGTCCCGGCCGTAGGGGCACTAGGTGTCCGGCCCGGCGCGGAGGTTGTGCCCGCAGGCGCGGACGCCCCGGGCGACCCCGCCCAACCGTCGAAAAACCGGAAGAAATTGCCTTCGGGCGCCAGCACGAAAGAGGTATCGCGCCCGTTGAGGGCCTCGCGATAGGCCTGCAGCGAGCGATAGAAGGCGAAGAACTCCTTGTCCTGCCCGAATGCATCGCCATAGAGCTTGACCGCCTGCGCATCGCCATCGCCGCGCACCCGCTGGGCATCGCGTTGCGCCTCGGCCAGGATCACCGTGCGTTCGCGCTCGGCGTTGGCGCGCACGGTCTGCGCCGCCTCGGCGCCTTCGCCGCGATACTGCCGCGCCTGCTGCTCGCGCTCGGACTGCATGCGGGCGTAGATCGCCTGGCTGTTCTCCTCGGGCAGATCGGCGCGCCGCAGCCGCACATCGACGACCTCGATGCCGAAACCCTTGGCTTCGGCGGCGACCTCGTCGCGGATCTGGCGCATGATCGCGGCGCGCTTTTCCGACAGGATGTCGTTCAGGGTGACGTTGCCGAGGACGCGACGCAGGCTGCCGCTGACCAGCGCGCTCAACCGGGCGCGGACCCCCTCTTCGTTGCCGACCGACTGATAGAACAACAGCGGGGCGGTGATCCGGTAGCGGGTGTAGGTGTCGGCCACGAGCCGCTTTTGGTCGGCGACGATGACCTCTTCGTGCGGCGGTTCGAAATCGAGCACCCGCTTGTCGTAGTCGATCACGTTTTCGAGGAACGGCCGCTTCATCTGCAGCCCGGGCTCGGAGATCACGCGCCGCACGTCGCCGAACTGCAAGACGAGGGCCTGCTCGGTCTGATCGACGATGAAGAACGAGCTCATCGCCAGAATCCCGACGACGACGAGCAGGACGGCGACGATGGCAAGAAGTCGGTGACTCATTACCGTCGCCCCGTCGAGGGGAGTGCGCCGCCAGCGGCGGGCGGCGGCGTCGCCGTCGGGGTCGCGCCCGTCGCGGTGCCTGCGGGTGGCGCGGCGGTGGGCGGCGCGGCGCCGAGAAGATTGGGCAGGGGCAGGTAAGGCAAGACGCCACTCTGTCCCTGGGCCGCCTTATCGATGATGATCTTGTTGCTGTTCTTCAGGATCTCTTCCATCGTCTCGAGGTAGAGCCGCTGGATCGTCACGTCCTGCGCCACCTTATAGGCGCGGTAGACCGCGGTGAAGCGATCGGCGTCACCCTGCGAGCGGGCGACGATCTCGGCGCGATAGGCTTCGGCCTCCTGCTTGATGCTCACCGCTTGGCCGCGCGCCCGCGGCACGATGTCGTTGCGGTAGGATTCCGCCTCGTTGCGCAGCCGCTCCTTGTCGGCCAGCGCGCGCTGCACGTCGCGGAACGCGTCGATCACCGGGGCTGGCGGATCGACCTTGGCGAGCTGAACCTGGGTAATCAAAATCCCGGCGCCGTAGGAATCGAGGATCCCCTGCAACAGGTGCTGGGTATCGGTTTCGATCTTGCCGCGCCCTTCGGCCAGCGCCTGGGCGATCGGGGTCTCGCCGACGATCTCGCGCATCGCGCTCTCGGCGGCTGCTTTGACGGTCCCCTCTTGGTTGCGGATATTGAACAGGTATGACTGTGCATCGGCGGTCCGGAGCTTCGGATCGGTCTCGGTAAAAGCGGCAACCTTGATGATCCAGAACACCGTGAAGTTGATGTCGACGATGTTTTCATCGCCGGTCAGCATCAGCGCTTCTTGCGGCAGATCGCGGCTGGAACCGGCGCGCGTCGTCCCCTCGCTGGAACGGAAGCCGATCTCGGTGCGGTTGATATGGGTAACACTCGGCTTCAGCACGCTTTCGATCGGCGAGGGCAGGTGGTAGCTGAGGCCGGCTTGCGTGGTGCGGTTGTAGGCGCCGAAGCGCAGCACGACGCCGGCCTCGTCGGGCAGCACCCGGTAAAAGCCGCTCGCCAGCCACAGCACGAGGATGGCGAGGACAACGACCACAACGCCGGTGCCGGTGTTGAAGCCGCCGGGAAAGGCGCGGCGGAAGCGGTCCTGACTGCGCCGCAGGATTTCTTCGAGATTGGGCGGCTGCGGCCCGCGCGGGCCGTTCGGCGCCCCCGGACCACGCCCGCCGCCGCCCCAGGGGCCGCCGCCGCGAGGCCCGGTGCCCCACGGACCACCGCCCTCACTATGCCAGATCATCGAATCAGACCCTTTCCGCGGCTGCGATCGGGCCGCGCCGCCGCGCGAGATACCACCGCGCGAACGCCGGCGCCGGATGTCAACCCGATAGAGGGCGCGCGGGGCGGGTGTTGTCAAGTGCCGGGCTCGCGCCTAAATGCCGTCAGCTCTGCCCCCGTTGCGTGGGATTAGGGAATGGCCGTTACCGAGAGACAGGTTCTCGACGCGCTGGCCGTGGTGCGCGATCCCGACAAGGGCGGGGACATCGTCTCGCTCGGGATGGTATCGGGCGTCGTTGTGCGCGACGGCAATGTCGGCTTTGCGATCGAGGTCGAACCCGAGCGCGGCCCGCGCCTCGAACCGCTGCGCAAGGCCGCCGAACAAGCGGTCGAAGCGCTGCCCGGGGTGCTGTCGGTGACGGCGGTCTTGACCGCCGAGGCGCGGCCGCCCGAGGGGCGAACCCGTGCCCCGGCCCGCGGCGCCCCAGGACATGGCGCCCCAGGACATGGCGCGGCCGCGCAACCGGCGGCCGCGGGCAAAGCCGCGCTCGCCCCGGGCGTGCGCGCGATCGTCGCGGTCGCCTCCGGCAAGGGCGGCGTCGGCAAATCGACGGTTGCCGCCAACCTCGCCTTGGCGATGAAGGCGAACGGGCTTTCGGTCGGGGTGCTCGACGCCGATATCTACGGCCCCTCGATGCCGCGCATGCTCGGGATTTCCGGGCGGCCCACCGCCTCGCCCGACGGCAAGATCCTGCGGCCGATGGAGAATTTCGGCATCAAATGCATGTCGATCGGCTTTCTCGTGCCGGAGGACACGCCGATGATCTGGCGCGGCCCCATGGTGATGAGCGCGCTGCAACAGATGCTGCGCGACGTCGCCTGGGGCGAACTCGACATCATGATCGTCGACATGCCGC
>JBGPTQ010000156.1:0-5394 GCA_041490725.1 Allostellaceae bacterium
CCAGGAGAAGGGTTCCGAGCGGCTCTCCAGCATGGCGGTGACAGCCTCGGCGATCGCCGCCAGGGTCGGGTTGAGCCGATCGATCGCGGCCTGATCCTTCCCGGCGCCCACAACGAACATCGCCAGCGTGTCGAACAGCCCGCGCAGACTGGGATCGCGGGCGAGGTTGCCGATCAGCGGCTGCGCCGCGATCAACTGCTCCGACAGGGCTTCGAGTTCGGCGACCGGCAGGAACAAGAGGCCGTTCTTATCGAAAAACGGCCCGCCATCGGGCTGCCGCACATAGCGGAAAAGTTCGGGCTCGGCCCGCAGCCGATCGGCCACCTGCCGCGCCGCGCGATCGGCCAGATCGCCGGTCTGCCCATCGATGACGATGACCAGCAGGGTGTTGTTTTGTGGAAACGCCTGATCAAGGGCGATCTCGTTCTGGCGCCAGGCCAATTCGGTCGGCAGCATGTGCTCGAGATCGGTGTCGACGGTAAGATGGGTGGCTGCGTAGAACGCGCCGCCCAGCGACAGGATCAGCCCGGCGAGCGCGATCGCTGCGGCATTGCGACGGGCGAGATCGACGATACGGCCGACACTGGCGGCGATCACGCGACGCCTCGCCATTTGGCCGCGAAGCCTCGCCGCATTAGGGCTGAATTGCCGCAAAAATTCCCAGTCATCGTCACAATGCGGACATGCTTTGCAGCGATACTGCTTAGAATATCATGGTTAAAGGAGGGGATCATGGCTGGACGCACGGAATGCTGCCGCTTTGAGCCGAGCCTCGAAGACCTGCTCGATGACGAGGTCATGGCACCGGTCTTGCGCAGTGCGGGGTTCGATACGCAGGGCATTCGCGACATGATGGTCGAAACCGCCAGACGGATCGACGACCGCGCCGCCCGCGACGAGCGCCGTGCGGACCGCTGGTAAATAACACCTAACGTAACGCCCCCACCCTGCGTCATACCGGCGAAGGCCGGTATCCACGGCGGAAGTGGGTCCCGGCCTTCGCCGGGACGACGAGGAGGCTGGCAATCGTCTGAATCGTACCGCTAGATCGCCTGGGACCATGCCGGAAATTCGATCCGCACCCTGAGCCCGGGGTGCCCCGCTCCTGGCTGATTGTCGCCGAGCGTCACCTTTGCCGCATGCCGGCGAGCGACCGCGCGCACCAGGCTGAGGCCGAGCCCGTTGCCCGGCGTGCTGCGGCTCGGCTCCAAACGGACGAACCGATCGAAAACCGTCTCGCGATCGCTTTCCGGTACGCCCGGTCCGCAATCGGCGACCTCGATCGCGGCGCGCCCGTCGCTCTGATGCACCCCGATCGCGATGTCGCCTTCGCCATGTTTGGGGGCGCCATATTTGAGGGCGTTGTCGAGCAGGTTGGCAACCGCTTGCGACAACAGGTGCCGATCGCCGCGAATCATGGTCCGGGGCGTGCTGTCGAGCCGTAACGCAAAGCCTTTTTCTTCGGCCAGCGGCTCGTACAGCTCCACCACCGCCCGGGCGATCTCGCCGAGGTCCAATGGCTCGTCGGTACGACCCCCGGCGCCGGACTCGGCCTCGGCGATGCTGAGCAGCGCATTGAAGGTGGCGAGCAGCCGGTCGGCCTCGTCGATCGCGGCGCGGATCGCGTCGGTCCGAGCGAGGGGATCGTCGGGACCGAGCAGGGCCAGCTCGAGCCGCGCGCGCAGCCGCGCCAGCGGCGTCTTCAAATCATGCGCGACATTGTCGGTGACCTCGCGCATCGCGCTCATCAGCCGCTCGATCTGGTCGAGCATGCCGTTGAGATTGGCGGCGAGCTGGTCGAATTCGTCGTTTGTCCCGCGCCGCGGTACCCGGTCCGACAAATTGCCGGCGATAACCCGTTCGGCGGTCCGGTTCACCTGCTCGACCCGGCGCAGCATGTTGCGGCTCATCACCGTGCCGCCAGCGAGCCCGATGCCGAGTGCGACCAGCCCGGACCACAAGAGCGTCGCCTTGATCCGGTCGCGAAACGCAGCTCCATCGCTGATATCGCGCCCGACCAGGAGGCGATAGCCGTCAGGGATCGCAAACAAGACGCCGCGCGCCGGGTGCGTCTCGCTTTGGCCTTTCGCCGCCACGTCGATCTGGAACGACAGCGATCCCGAGCGGACCGGCACGCCGATCGGCCACCCGCTGATGTTGCCGGCGAGCGGCCGGCCGTCGCGGTTGGTCACGAGGTAAAGCATGCCGTCGCCGCGGTCGCCGGCGCTGCGCGCGGCGACGATCTGAACGAGGCCGCTGAGGCCGCGCTGCGCGTATTGCTCGGCCAGCCCGGTGATCTCGGCGCCGAGGGTCGCCTCGGTTTGCCGCTCGACAAAGTCCGCGCTCGTCCAATAGACGAAAAAAAGCACCCCGATGACCGAAACCGCAAAGACCAGAAAATAGAGGCCGGCCAGCCGAAACGCGTGGGTCCGGACCAGCCGCCGGGCCGCCCGGAACAGCCCCGCAGCCGCCCGGCGCGCGGTTACCGCCAGGGGGGCCGCCATTGGCACCGCCAGGGGCAGCTTCTCGGGAACCGGCGCGGCAGCGGGCCTGGCGAAAGCTGGGCTCGAAAACCGCCCGGCCGCGTCTTCCAGATGACCGACGCTGTCCGCCATCGCGCTGCTCACTCCGCGGCGCGCAGGCAATACCCTGCCCCGCGCACGGTGTGAAGCAGGGGATGGTCGAAGTTCTTGTCGATTTTTTGCCGCAACCGGCTCACATGCACGTCGATCACGTTGGTCTGCGGGTCGAAGTGATAGTCCCACACATTTTCCAGCAGCATCGTCCGGGTCACGACATGGCCGGCATTGCGCATCAGGTATTCGAGCAGCTGGAACTCCCGCGGCAGGAGATCGATGGTCTTGTCGCCGCGCCTGACCGACCGGGTTAAGAGATCGAGATCGAGGTCGGCGACCCGCAATCTGGTTAGGCTCGGCGCATCGGCGCCGCGCCGCAGCAGCACCTCAATGCGGGCGAGCAGTTCGCTGAACGCGAACGGCTTCACGAGATAATCATCGCCGCCCGAACGCAACCCCTTGACCCGATCGTCGACGCTGCCGAGCGCGGAGAGGATCAGCGCCGGAGTGCGGATCTCGGCGCCGCGCAATGCGCCCAACAGCGCCAGCCCGTCCATGCCCGGCAGCATGCGGTCGAGGATGATCGCGTCGTAGGCTCCGGAGGTGGCGAGAAACAGGCCGTCCCGGCCGTCGCCCGAATGATCGACGGTATACCCGCTCTCGCTCAGCCCCTTCAACAGATAGGCGGCGGTCTCGCGATCGTCTTCGATGATCAGGAGTTTCATCGAGGCGCGTCGCAATGTCCGGCCGGGGCCGGTGCGCTGCGCAATTGGATCCCGCTGAGCACCGGCCAGGTTAGCGATTTGCTAAGATTGGCTCGCCGAGACTCAGACGCGAATCTGAGCCGTAGACCTGGAACTAGCGTTTCCGCCTCCTGTTGAACTACTGCACCTTTTCGGTGATCGGCCTTTGGGGGCGCGCCGGTGGCAAGCGGTGGGTTTCAAGTGGTTGTGCCACCCGACAGAAGCAAGCCGAAGAGCATCCTCATCGTTGAGGACGACGCGCTCGTCGCCAGCTACATCGAGGAGGTTCTCGGTGAATCGGGGTTTCGCGTCGCCGGTATCGCGGCCTCGGGTCCCGCGGCGCTGTCCTTGGCGGCGGAAAATCGACCCTCCCTGGCGCTTGTCGATATCCGGCTGACCGGGCCGATCGACGGCATCGAGCTGGCCTGCCTGTTGCGCCAGAAGTTTGCCGTGCCGGTAATCTTTCTCTCCGGGCTGATCGATGCCGATACCGCCGAGCGCGCCCGGGTAGCGCAGCCGCTGGGCTTCCTGCAGAAGCCGTTTCTGCCGAGCCAGGTGTTCAACGCCATCCAACGCGCCTTCGAGTTGCTGGGCTGTTGAGCGGGCCGTTCCTCGCCTGAGCGACCCGAAACCTTTGCGGCGGAACGCCACAGCGCACGCGGGACGCGGCGAGCGCGTCGATTTCGCCTTGACCGCGGCAGAAGCAGCGACGATCTATAGCGTACCAATCCGGTCCGAATTGGTCGAATTGGCCCGCAGCGATCGTCCTGAGCCGTGCCCCTTCGATGATCATCCTCAGCAAGCTCGCCGATTACGGCGTCATCGTCGCGGCGCATCTCGCCGCGCATCCTGACCGGCAGGCGACCGCGGCGGCGATTGCCGCCGCCACCAGGCTGCCGCCGGCGACTGTTGCCAAACTGTTGAAGGCGCTGGCGCATGCCGGGCTGGTGAGCGCGACGCGCGGGGCCGCGGGCGGCTATCGCCTGGGCCGCCTTCCCGCTGCGATCTCGGTCGCCGAGGTCGTCGCCGCGATCGCCGGCGATATCGGCATGACGCAATGCTCGGTCCATGCCGAAGATTGCGACCGCACGAATTATTGCCCGACCCGCCCGCACTGGGCGGCGATCAACCGGGCCGTCGGGGCCGCGCTGTCGGCGATCTCGCTCGACGACATGATCGGGCCGATGGCATTCGCGCCGGCGATTGCGGCGTTTGCCGAACCGGCTGCAGCTGACTCCCGCATTTAATGGACGCCCGATGAGCGCCTCCCTCGATACCCAGAACACGGTCCGCTCGCTCTCGCAGGAGGGCTACAAATACGGCTTCGTCACCGATATCGAAGCCGATACCGCGCCGCCCGGCCTCAACGAGGGCACGGTGCGCTTCATCTCGGCCAAGAAGGGCGAGCCGGAATGGCTCCTCCTATGGCGGCTCGCCGCGTTCCGCGCCTGGCGCGAGATGACCGAGCCCGATTGGGCCAAGGTCAACGTCGCGCCGATCGATTACCAGGCATCGACCTATTATTCGGCGCCGAAACAGCAGGCCGGCCCGACCTCGTTGGACGAGGTCGATCCCGAACTGCTGGCGATGTACGAAAAGCTCGGCATACCGTTACGCGAGCGCGCGGCACTCGCTGGGGTGGAACTCGCGGGAGTCGCGGTCGACGCCGTCTTCGACAGCGTATCGGTGGCGACCACCTTCAAGCGCGAGCTCGGCGAGCTCGGCATCATCTTCTGCTCGTTCGGCGAGGCGGTGCGTGAGCACCCCGATCTGGTGCGCCGCTATCTCGGCAGCGTCGTGCCGCAGAACGACAATTTCTTCGCCGCGCTCAATTCGGCGGTGTTCAGCGACGGGTCATTCGCCTACATCCCCCCGGGCGTGCGCTGCCCGATGGAGCTCTCGACCTATTTCCGCATCAACGCGGCCAAGACCGGCCAGTTCGAGCGCACCTTGCTGATCGCCGACAAGGGCAGCTATGTCAGCTATCTCGAAGGCTGCACCGCGCCGCAGCGCGACGAAAACCAGCTGCATGCCGCGGTCGTCGAGTTGATCGCGCACGACGACGCGCAGATCAA
>JBGPTQ010000157.1:0-5393 GCA_041490725.1 Allostellaceae bacterium
ACCTTGTCGCGCGTCAGCATCTCGTCGGCGACCTGGCGCCCGACATCCGGCTTGAACTGGTCGTCGCCATAGACGATCTGCGCCGGCAGCCCGCCGATCTTGCCGCCGAGCATCGACAGGGCCAGATCGCTGGCATCCTTCATGTGCTTGCCGATGATCCCGGCCGGGCCGCTCAGCGTCGTGACAAAGCCGATTTTGACCCCGGGCTTGACATTGTCAGCGGCATATACCGGAAGCGCGAGGAGCATCGCGGCAGCGGCGGCGACAAGGTGCTTCTTCATCGTCCCCCCTTTGACCGGCTATGCGTTTCCGGTCGTTAATCGGTCCAAGTCTATAGCATCATTGGGCTCACAGTGAGCTGGCAACAAGGAGGCGTGTCTGATTTCACCATCAGCCAACGTACCCCATGGCCGAGCCTCGCCCGTGGGCCTGCGGCCCACGAACTTGATCCGTGGCCACCCATGCCTTTTTGGTCCCCTTTTATCGCTGCTTGAAGACGTGGATGGCCAGCACAAGGCCGACCACAGGGATTGTGGTGAGACGACGTCACTTTGGGTAGCGTGAAGCGATGAAGGCCGCAGAAGCCAGCCTCCGGCGAAGCCGGCGTCGTCGTCTTGGCAATAGAGATTGGCTTGCCTCGCTGGCGGTATACCGCCAGCCGCGGCTCGTCGCGATCCTGTTGATGGGGTTTTCGAGCGGGCTGCCGCTCGCGGTGACCTTCGGAACTCTTTCGTACTGGCTCGCCGAAATCGGGGTGTCCTTGACCACGATTGGCCTGTTCGGACTGGTGCGCACGTCGTACAGCCTGAAATTCCTTTGGTCGCCGCTGATCGACCGGCTGCCGATCCCGCTGTTGACGGCACGGCTCGGCAGACGGCGCAGCTGGGCGTTGACGATCCAGTTGCTGCTGGCGGCCGCGATCCTCGCCCTCGGCCTGACCGACCCGCGCGTCGATCCCGCCGCGACCGCGCTCGCCGCGGTCGTCGTCGCCTTTCTGTCGGCGAGCCAGGACATCGTCATCGACGCCTACCGAATCGAATTGCTGCGGCCGGAGGAGCAGGGCGCCGGCGCGGCGGCGACGCAATGGGGCTACCGTTTCGGCATGCTCGCGTCGGGTGCCGGCGCGCTCTATGCCGCGAGCTTTGGCGGCTGGCATTTCGCCTACGGCGTGATGGCCGCGCTGATGGGGGTCGGCATGGTAACCGTGTGGCTGACACCCGAGCCCGGCGGTGTGCGCCCGCCGGAGGCGCTGGCCGGGCCCGCCGCGGCGCAGCGGGTCAGGGCGTGGCTGAGCCGGGCGGTCGTCGCGCCCTTCCTCGACCTCTTCGCGCGAAACGGGGCGACTGAGCTCGTCGCGATCGGCGTCTTCATCGTCTTGTACAAATTCGGCGACGCGCTGGCCGGCTCGATGTCGAACCCGCTCTACGTCGCGCTCGGCTTCAGCAAAGTCGAGGTCGCCACGATCTCGAAGGTCTACGGGGTCATCGCAACCCTGGTCGGGGTGGCGCTCGGTGGCGTTTTCGTGGCGCGGATCGGAATCTTCCGGGCGCTGCTCGTCAGCGGCGGGATGCAGGCGCTGTCGAACCTGATGTACGCAGTGCAGGTGTGGGCCGGCCACGATGTCGGCATGCTGGCGCTGACGATCGCTGCCGAGAACGTGACCGGCGGGATGGCCTCGGCCGCCTTCGTCGCCTACCTCTCCCTGCTTTGCAGCCGCGACTTTACCGCGACCCAGTACGCGCTGTTGTCCTCGCTGGCGACGGTCGGGCTGAACGTGCTCGCCGCCTCGGGCGGCGCGCTCGCCGAGGCGCTCGGCTGGATTCCGTTTTTCGTGCTGAGCTCGCTGGCCTGCCTGCCGAGCCTTGCTCTCCTAATCTGGATCATGCGCCAGCCGGCGGCGGCCACTCACCCGTAGGAGAACAGCCGGCTGCGGTGCCGTTTGAGCCAGGCGCGCGGCATCACGCAATCCGGGGTTAGCGTGCGGACCAGCCGCCAAAAGCGCGGCCCGTGGTTCATCTCGGCGAGATGCGCCACCTCGTGCGCGACGACATAGTCCACCACCGTCTCGGGCATCAGCACGAGGCGCCAGCTGAACGACAGACAACCCTTCGCCGAACAGCTGCCCCAGCGGCTCTTGGTCTCGCGCACCCCGACCCTTGTGATCGGCCGGCCGATCCGCACGGCGCAGAACCGGGCACGGCGGGTCAACTCGTGGCGCGCGAGACGGACCAGATGGTCCTTCACCCGGCGGGCGAGATGGGCCGGGTCGCCGCGCACCCGGATCTCGCCACCGACGATCGCGACCGGCGGCGCAGTCGGATCGCTTTCGCGGCATATGTGATGTGGCACCCCGAAGACCGGCACGATCGCGCCTTCGGTAAACGGCACCGGCGTTGGCAGGGCCTCGAGGCGAGCGGCGATCCAGCCACGCTGCGCGGCGAGAAACTTGAGGCCATGCTCCGCCGGGACGCCGTGCGGCAATACCAGCTCCACCTGGCGCGACGACGCGTCGATGCGCAGCAGGAGGCGCCGCGCCCGCGGATTGACCCGAATCAGTACCGGCGCCCCGAGATCGAGAGCGATCGCCTGCCGGCGTACCTCCTCGACGAAACCGGCGGAGACCGTGCCGATGCGCGGCAGCTTCACGAAGGGTTCTCCGCCTGTCTCGAGGTTCGTCGCAAAAGCTTCCCGCTCCCGGCATGATTTGGCAAGGTGCGCTTCGATAAAGGGAACCGGTCGCGCAACGCCCGCCAATGGGAGATGCCGATGCAGCCGACCATCCTGGCGTCCGCTTTGATGGGCGCTATGACGGCAATGCTGGCCCCCGCCGATGACCGGCAATAGCGTGCCCGGGATCGCCTATCGCGCGGCCAGGCTCGATGATGCCGCCGATATTCACGCGCTGTTGCTGCGCTTCGCGCCCGAGATCCCGCTCCTCGTTGATACGCTCGAACGCGAGGAAGCGCTCTACGCCCTGATTGGCACTTGCGCGCGCTCGGGCGAATCATGGGTCGCGCTCGATCAGGCAAACCGGATCGTCGGGTTCATCCTGGTCGATCCGGACCAGTTCGGCCGGCATTATGCCGAGCACGAGATCCTCGAATTGCGCTATGCCGGCGTCACGCCCGATCGGCGCAATCAGGGCATCTTCGCCACCCTGATCGGGAAAGTGCTCGCCCGCATGGTGCCGGTGACGACCACAATCGGTCAGCAAAACCGATCGGGGATGGTCCGCAGGCTCGAACGGATCGGGTTTCGCCCGACCGCCTCTCCTGGCAGCGAGCAGCGCTTGCGCTGGGAACCCGGGGCGACGGGGCAATGATCTCGGCTTGAAACGGGGCGGAAAGCGGCCGGCGGCTTTAATCCTCGGCGCGGTCGATCAGGTGAATGAACGAGCCCATCACCGAGCCATGTCGCAGCCCGCTCGCGCCGAGATCGCGCTCGCAGGAATCGGCCAGCGCGAACAGCGGCTCTGCATCGCTGCCGGCGGCAATTGTCGTCGCGTAATGGAACTCATGCCCGCGAAAGCGCGCGCCCGCCGCCCCGAGCGGGCCGGCGCCGAGAAGCGTGGCGGCGCGATAGCCGAGATGCAGCCGTCGCTGCGCGAAGCTGGTCGAGAGCGGGAGTAAGCCCACCATCCGGTGGGCGTGGCCTTCGGCATCGGTCAGCCCCTCGCCCAACGCCATATAGCCGCCGCACTCGCCATAGATCGCCGTGCTATCCGCCGCCTCTCGCTGTAGCGCCGCGGCAAAATGCTCGGCCGCCGCGAGCCTGCCGGCATGCAGCTCGGGATACCCGCCCGGCAGGTAGATCGCGTCCGCCGCCGGGTCGGGGATCTCGTCGGCGAGCGGCGAGAAAAACGACAGCTCGGCGCCCTGCCGGCGCCAGCCCTCCAGCACCGCGGCATAGGTAAAAAGAAACGCGTCGTCGCGCGCGACGGCGATGCGATGCCCGAGCGGCATCAGCGGGGCGACCGGCTCGGCGCCGGTGAAGGCGGAGGAACGGGCGAGCGCGATCAGCCGATCGATATCGAGACTCGCCGCAACCGCTCTCGCAGCGCGCGCGATGGCGGTTTCCCCCGCCGCCCGCTCGCCCGCTGGAACGAGGCCGAGATGACGTTCGGGCAGCGCCAGCTCCGGGCCCTGCGGCAGGGCGCCGAGGCAGGGAAGATCGGGCAGATGGCGCGCCATCGCCGCCTCGAGCAGAGCGCGGTGCCGCGGTCCCGCCACCCGGTTGAAGATCACGCCGGCGAGCGGCAGCTCCGGGTCGTGCCGGGCGAAGCCGGCGACCAGCGCCGCGGCCGAGGCGCCCTGATGGCGCGTGTCGACGACGAGCACCACGGGCCATCCGGTGAGCCGGGCGAGCTCGGCGGTCGAGCCGGCCTCGCCCGCGGGCCCGGTGCCATCGAAGAGGCCCATCACCCCTTCGCACAGCACGAGTGAGGCGGTGGCTTCGAGCGCGCCGACCAGCCCGGCCAAGGTTTCCCGGCGCATCGCCCAGGGATCCAGATTGAGGCAGACGCCGCCGCTCGCCGCGGCATGAAAGGTCGGGTCGATGTAGTCGGGCCCAGCCTTGGCCGCTGCGACGCGCCTCCCGCGATCGCGCAGATGCCGCAACAGCCCTGATGCGACCAGGGTCTTGCCGCTGCCCGAGGCGGGTGCGGCGAGGATCAGCCCGCGCCCGGCGACCATTTTAAGGTTGGACAAATTTTGTGCGTCCTTCGAGACTCCCGCTGTGCGGGCTCCTCGGGATGAGGTTTGTTCTTAATGCTATCAACCGCAACACCTCATGCTGAGGAGCGCCCGCAGGGCGCGTCTCGAAGCACGCAGGATGCCGATGCAGTGCAAAGTGAGACGGTAGCGTGCCGTGACAATCCGCGCCAAACAGGAGATCCTGTCGGCGAACTTTGTTCTCGGAGGCAGTCGCGTTGCCGCAACAGGTCGATCCGGTCATCGTCTCGGTGATCCAGCATCGTCTCCTCGCCATCGTCGAGGAGATGGGCGAGGCGATGCTGCGCACCGCTTATTCGCAGATCCTCAATTCGAGCCGCGATTTCTCGACCGCGATCTGCGATCTCGACGGCAGGCTGATCGCCCAGGCCGAGCATGTGCCGATCCATGTCGGCGCCCTGCCCTTTGCGGCGCGCGCGATGACCGAGTTTTTCGCCGGCGACATCCATCAGGGCGACGTCTTTCTGCTCAACGACCCCTATCACGGCGGCAATCACCTGCCCGACCTGACCGCCTTCGTGCCCATCTTCGAAGGCGACCGGCCGCGCTTCTGGTCGATCAACCGCGCTCATCAGAGCGATATCGGCGGGGCGACGCACGGCGCCTACAACGCGGAGGCGACCGATATCTGGCAGGAAGGCATTCGTATCACCCCACTCAAAC
>JBGPTQ010000158.1:0-5390 GCA_041490725.1 Allostellaceae bacterium
GCGCAGGGCTGTCCGGGGAAACGAATTCGGTTGCAACAGAGTACACAATCGCAACTACAGATACCCCTTGGCCGGGCTTGTCCCGGCCATCCACGCCTTCTTCCGCTCTGAAAATGCGTGGCTCCGGCGCGTGGATGCCCGGGCCAAGCCCGGGCAAGGGGTTTTTGTGGTGCCAATCCGGTGCAACCTGTCCAAACAGTAGCTCAAAAAGTTTCCCCGGACAGCCCTGCGCGCAAGCGGGAATCCGTCGGGGGCCGTCCACCCCAACAGGGCAACTGCTGTGCCGCTGCCCCCTGGACCCCCGCTTCCGCGCGGGGGTGACGGTTGGATGCTTTAAATCTAAAGCGGTGATGCTTTAGCGATCCCGATGGGCGAATTTGCCGGTTGCAGGGCAACCGTCGATATCGTTATGCCAAGGGGGGACGGGAGGGGCCCGGGGGAATGACCACGCTCGATAATGTCGACGCTTTGCCGCTGCCGGCCATGCCCGTGCGTCCGACGCGGCCTCTCTCCCTATGGCAACTCCTGAAGACCCGTGGGTCGAATTCGCTCGCCGTTTGCGACGAAAGATTGTTCGAGGAGCTGTTCGTCGAGCGTCGGCTCTTGTGGAACCGCATCTTTGTGGTCAGTGACCCGGCCGGGATTCGCCGCGTTCTGATCGACAATTTCGAGAATTACCGGCGCCATGGTCTGATGCGGCGGCCCGTGGCGCCCGGGCTCGGCACCGGCATGCTGATCAACGACGGGGCGATCTGGCGACGCCATCGCAGGCTGCTCAACCCGTTGCTGGATCATCGCGCGACGCTGGCCGATGCGCCGATGCTGATCGAGTGGACCGAAGTGCTGGCCCGACACCTCGCGGAACTGCCGCGCGGCGAAGAGATCGACATCGGCCACCTGCTCTCGCTGTTGATCACGATCTCGGTCGGGCATGTTTTCGCCGGGGCCAACGCCGATGTCCAGCCGATGCTGACCCGGATGGCGAAATTCCCCGGGCAGCGCCGGCTCAGCGATTTCCTGCCGATCCCCGACCGGCTTCGCCCGCGGGCTTACCAGATTCGCGCCGAGGCACAGGGCTGGTACCCGCTGCTCGATCGGCTGACCGCCGAGCGGCGCAGCCCCGAATATGCCGGCGGGCGGGATCTGCTGTGGCGGCTGGTTCACGCGCGGACCAGTGACGGCGATAGCCTGAGCCAGGCTGAGGTGCGCGACGAGGCGCTGACCCTGGCGCTGGGGAGCATCGAGACGACGCTCCGGCCGATGTGCTGGGTGTGGTACCTGCTCTCACTGCATCGGTGGGCCGAGGAGCGCCTGCACGCCGAGCTGGACGAGGTGCTCAGCGGGCGGATTCCGACGCCTGACGACTTGCCGAAACTCACCTATCTGCGCCAGGTCCTCGACGAGACGATGCGGCTCTATCCGCCGGTGCCGGTAATGCTGCGCACCGCCGCGGCCGAGGACGTTGTTTGCGGTCGGCGCATTGCCCGCAACTCGACCATCGTGGTTGCGCCCTGGATCATCCATCGCCACCGCAAATTATGGGACGATCCGGACCGGTTCGACCCCGAGCGCTTCACTCCCGAGCGGATTGCCTCGCGGCCGCGCGGCTCCTATCTGCCGTTCGCGATCGGTCCGCGCGCCTGCATCGGCGCCCCGCTGGCGATGATGCAACTTCTGGTCGCGATAGCGGTCCTCGCACAACGCTTCCGCTTCCGGATCGTCCCCGATCACCCGGTTCAGCCGGTGGGTTGGACCACCCTGCGCCCGCATCGCGGCATCCGAATCACGGTCGAGAAGCGGCGAACCTTGGCCTAATCGCCGCGCTATTCGAGCAGCATGTACCACTGGTCGAGACGGGCCAGGACGAGCGGGGTGACGATTCGGTCCAGACGATGGACATTCTCGTATAGCGCGGCGCCCGGATCGGTCTCCTCGGGAGCGAGCTCGACCGGCGGGAGGTAGGTCACGCGGAACCGGGCGCCTTGCAGCCGCTCGGCGTAGGCCGGGATCACCACCGCCCCGCTCGCCCAGGCGAGCCGGACGATGTTGAGAAGGTTGGCACGCTGCGGGATGGGGCGGCCGAAGAGCGGCGCACTGACATGCCCGTTGCGCTCATCGTCGGCATAAATGAGCAGCACGCCGCGCTCGTCGACCAGCAGGCGGTGGGCAATGCGCGCCGCCGCGACCCCCGGGCGCAGCATGATCGCGCCGTAACGCTCGCGCGCGGCGACCGCGAGCTGGTGCTCGAAACGGCTGCGCGGCGGCTGATAGATGAACTTGAACCATGGTCGGCGCGAACAGCGCCAGGCGCGACACATGCACGATCGGCGCGACGATCCGCCGGCGCCGCTTCCACAGATCCCCGTCGCTGATAAAGAGGCCGTCACCAAGCAGCGGCGACAGCGCGTGGCGCATCTGGGGCGTCTTGCGCTGGAAGCTTTCGTGCAGCGCGATAAAGGCTTGCGCGACGGTATCGGGGCTGTTGCAGAAAAATATCCGCCGGTTGAACACGCGCTGCGAAAAAAACTGATGCTCGAAGCATTGCTCGTCGAACACGGCGAGGAAATTGCGGCGTGCCGTCGCGATCATCGACAGAAGCGACAGCGGCTCGCGCGGGCGCTCCGGATAAGGCGGCACAAATTGGCTCATCGTCGGGACCTTGCGAGCTCACCTATGGCGTGGCCAGCGCCGTGATCGAGCGCGGGCGCGGCTTCGGCCGCGCGCGATACCGGGCCGGGCGTCGCGCCGAGAACCGCATCGACGATCAGCCGGCCGAGTTCGTGCGCTGGCAGATCGCGCGGCTGCGGCGCCCCGGCGCTCGGCCAGATCGCATAGTCGCTGTGCGGCTCGTCGAAGCCGAAATGGCGGAAGGCGTTGGACAGGCTTGGCAGGTGATCGCCGTAGAAGGCGAGGACCGCCGGGGAGCGGCGCTGCTCCAGCCCGTCCATCAGCACGCGCAGCATCTCGTCCGAGCGGCGCAGACCGTCGAGATAGCGCAGCAGCTCGCCTCCATCAGGCAATTCCGCCGGATCGAAGATGGCGGCCACCGCCGGATCGATCGGCGGTCCCTTCGCCAGCCACGGCCCGTGATTGCCCATCGTGATCGCGAAGATGAAGGTGCGCGGACCCTCCTGGTCGAGCATCCGCAGGATATCCCCGGCAAGCTCGGGGTCCGGGCAATAGGGCGGCACCCGCGATCCGCCGAGCGCTTCGCGGCCGAGAAACCGCTCGAAGCCAAGTGCCGGCATCGCCAGATCGCGCCGGAAGAAGCGGCGATCGAAGGGATGCAGGCAGATTGTGCGATACCCCGCCCGGCGCAACCGCCAGACCTGCGACTCGATCGGCACCCTCGCCAGGGCGTAATAGGGATTGAACCGGTCGTAGCCGAGCTCGCTCTCGGGGATCCCGGTCAAGACGGCGAATTCGGCGCGCATCGTGTTGGCGCCCCAGGCCGGCACGGCGAACCGGCCGAACAGCGCCGCGGAGGCGCAACAGGCATCGAAGCCGGCCAACAGCTCGCGCGGGATGCGCGGCGACAGGCGGCGCGCGTCGAAGAACGATTCGCACTGCACGACGATGATCGGACCCCCAGGGCCGTCAACGCGCTCGCCGCGCTCGCGAACGACCGGCGGGGCCGCCAACGCCACCTGGCGCGCCCGGCGCTCGGCGCGGGCGACGATCGTATGGACGAGCAGCATGGCGAACGGTCCGAGCGCCGCGGCGTCCTCGAACGGCTCGCCGCTCGGCGCGAGGCGGCGCAGCGCGCCCGCCGCGGTGCCGAGCAGCGGCTCGCGTGCGACGAGCCAGCCCCCGGCAGCAATCAGCGCCACCGCGACCAGCGCGGCGCCGGGCCGCGCAGTCCACAGCGGTGGCTCGACGACGAGCAGCGCGAGCGCCCCCGAGATCGCCGCCGCCGCGCCGCCGAGCACGAGCCCCGGCCCGGCAAACGGCAGATACAGATGCGGATGGGTGAAGACCTGCGGCAGCTCCGACATTTCCGAGAACACGACCGGCTCGCGCAGCGTCTGCCGCATCGTGTAATCGGTGAGGGTGAAGGCGGCGCCAAGCGCCAGCATGACCAGCCCGGCAAACAGCGGGCGCCCGGCGGCGAAGCCCAGCAATGCGGCACCCAATGCGATCGGCGCCATGTCGAGCAGCAGCACCGTAAGGGCCGCACCGCGCGAGCGCGCGACACGCCGCGGCATCAGCCACGCCGCAAGGGTGAGGAGTGCGCCGGCGGCAAGATGCAACAGCTCGACCGCTCCCATCGTCTTGTCTTATGCCGTCATTCCCGCGCAAGCGGGAATCCAGGGGCTTACGATCCCGTCGCTTGCCCTGGACCCCCGCTTTCGCGGGGGTGACGTTAAGCTGCTGATAGGAGCGCTACTCATTGTCTGTCGGGATCTCAGGAGCGGATGCGGAAACGGAAGCCACGCATGATGCGATCCCCGATCATCGCCGGGGCGAGATCGCAAAAACGCATGCCGAGCACCAGCGGCCAGGGGAAATCGATGCGCGACCGGCCGCGGTCGATGCCGCGCTTGATCCGCCTTGCGGCGCACTCGCCGCTGGCGAGGAACGGGGTCGGGCCGTCCCAGCGATCGGTCATCGGCGAATCAAAAAACCCCGGGCAGACCACCGTCACGCCGACGCCGTAGGGCGACAGCCGCGGGCGCAGCGCTTCACCATAGGCGCGCAGCCCGGCCTTGCTGGCGCAATAACCCGGGCTGTAGGGCATGCCGCGAAAGGCGGCGATCGAGGCGATGGCGACGATCCGGCCGCGCCCGCGCGCGCAGAGAAGCGGCACCAGCGGTGCGATCGTGTGGACCGCGCCGCGCAGGTTGACCTCGATCTGGCGCAGGGTGATCGAAGCGGGCTCGCCCGGGCTGTCCGGATCCGGCCCGGCCGAGATGCCGGCACTGGCGATCAGCAATTCCACCGGATGGGCATGGTCGAATGCCTCGAGCCAGGCTGCGAGGGCGGCGCCGTCGGTGACATCGATCGCGGCGCTGTCGACGATCGCCCCGGATGCCCGGCAGACCGCCGCCGTCGCGGCGAGGCGCTCAGGGTTGCGGCCGATCAGCCCGAGCGCGGTCTGCGGCCCGGCATAGGCAGCGGCGAGCGCGGCCCCCAGCCCGCTCGAGGCCCCGGTGATCACCACGACCCGGTAAGGTGCTCGCATTAGTGGCGCAGCCGCTCTCTCAGCCCGCGCGCCGGGCCTGAGCCGGGGATCGGCAACAGCGCGCGCAGTTCGCCGAGCCGCCGCGCCACGGTTCCCTGCAGCCGGCGCGCCCGCACCAGAAGCCCCGGCCGCCACAATTCCGGATGGTCGAGGCGCTCGATGACCACCTCGGGCCCGCACGGCAGGCGGGTCAGCGGATCGAGATAGC
>JBGPTQ010000159.1:0-5390 GCA_041490725.1 Allostellaceae bacterium
GATGCACCGATGCTGGGGCCGAGCGGCATCGACCGGCTCGTCATCGCCACCGGCCATCATCGGAACGGCATTCTGTTGACCCCGGTCAGCGCCGCGGTGGTCAGCACCTATATACTCACCGGAACGTTGCCCGAGATCGCCCGCCCGTTTTCACCCGAGCGCTTCGCGACCGGCGATACGCGGGTGGTGCAGCCGGCCGGCGCCGCGGAGGCGCCATGACGCGGCTGCGCATCAACGGCGTCGAGGCTGACGTGGCGGTGGCGACGATCGCGGAGCTGCTCGCCGAGCGCGGCATCGATCCCAAGGCTCGCTTTCTCGCCGTCGCCGTCAACGGCGCGGTGGTGCGCCGCGCCGAGTGGCCGGAAGCCGCGCTGTCCTCCGGCGACGCTGTCGAGATCGTGCGCCCACTCCAGGGCGGCTGACATCTTATCAAGCAGGAACATGCCGATGACCGACCCGCTGATCATCGCCGGCACCAAGATCAACTCGCGCCTTATCGCCGGCACCGCCGGCTACCCAAGCCAACAGATCCTGCTCGACTCGCTCGCAGCGAGCGGGGCCGAGCTCGTCACCATGTCGATCCGGCGGATCAGCCTCGAATCCTATGCCGAGAGCCTGGTCGACCTGCTTGGCGGGCGCTATCGCATCCTGCCCAACACGTCGGGCTGCGTTACCGCGCGCGACGCGATCCTGACCGCCGAGCTGGCCCGCGAAGCGCTGGAGACCGATTGGGTCAAACTCGAGCTGATCGGCGACCGTGAGACCCTCTATCCCGATGTCGAGCAGCTCGTCCATGCCGCGGGCGAGTTGGTGCGCAAGGGCTTCACGGTGCTGCCCTACTGCAACGAGGACCCGGTCGCCTGCCAGAAGCTCGCCGATGTCGGCTGCGCCGCGGTGATGCCGCTGGGCTCCTTGATCGGCTCGGGGATGGGGATCGCCAACCCGGCCGCGATCGAGCTGATCTGCGCGCGCAGCCCGGTCCCGGTGGTGCTCGATGCCGGGATCGGCACCGCGTCGGACGCGGCCTACGCGATGGAGCTCGGCTGCGATGCCGTAATGGTCAACACCGCGATCGCCAAATCGCATGACCCGCGCATGATGGCGGCGGCGATGCGGGCCGCGGTCGAGGGCGGCCGTCTGGCGCGGCTTGCCGGGCGCATCCCGCAGCGCAGCTTCGCCGAACCGTCGAGCCCCCAGCTCGGCCTCATCGGCTCCTGACCCGCCGGAATGTGTAAAGCGTCCTTATTTCATCGCCGGCGGTGAGGCGGCATTTCCCGATTGCTGGGAAATTAGCAGGGAAATAACGCGATTCGGGGGGTTTGTTACCGATTGGCGGCCGCGAAACCGGCGGAAACCGCCAGCTTTGGAGGAAATTCCCTAGAGGGGCGAACAGGGAATTTTTTTCGACCGAACAGGGAAACGATTCGGCCGAACAGGGAAACACAGGGAATTCCGGACTCGCCCGGGTTTAGATCCCGAGAGAAACTTGCTCTAATACCGAAGCTGTTCCAGTGCGGCGGCGACCACGGCGCCGAGGTCGAGGCGTCCGCGCCGGAGATCGTGACCGGCATGCTCGATCGGCAACACCTGCGTGCGCGTGGGGATCAGGGAAACCGCCAGGCGCAATTCCGCGATCGAGCCGAACGGATCGGCGGTGCCGTGAACGAACAGGGCGGGGATGCGCAGGCGGGGAAAGTGCTCGGTGCGCAGCCGCTCGGGTTTCCCGGGCGCGTGCAAGGGATAGGAAAACAATAAGAGGGAATCGGCCAGCCCAGGCTCGTCGGCGGCCAGCATGGTGGCCTGGCGCCCGCCATAGGATTGCCCGCCGAGGATTATCCCGCCCGTGACGATGGCGCGCAGCGCGCCGACGGCGCTCTTCAACCCGGCTCGGTCGGCGGCGGCATTCGCCGGTGACGGCGGACCCGACGGCCGCTTTTGCCGAAACGGCAAGTCAACGCGCAGCACCTGGAGCCCCGCGGCGCTGAAGGCGACGGCGGCGTCCACCAAGAACGGTGCGTTGCAATTGCCGCCGGCGCCATGCGTCAGGACCAATCCCCCGCCGACACCACCGTCCGGGGCGTCATCCCGGGCGCCATCCGGCCGGTGCAGGAAGCCGCGGACGCCCTCTGTCTCGAACGGAACGACGCGACTCATCTCTCTTCCAACCGTCGGTCACGACCGCGCGGGTCGGTCTGGGCCGATCATCGTCGTCGAGGCGATGCCAATCAATCCCGTGCCGGCGCCTGTCGCCAGCGGCGCTTCCGCGGGTTGATCCGCCGGCCCGCGCGGGCTCTCGTATCAAGGCATTGGCGCCGCGCTCTGCCTTGGGTGAAGATGGCGCGCTGTCGAGAGGAGACTCGCCGCGATGAATGATCAACCAGCGGCTCGCGTCGCCGATGCCGGGGCCGGATCGCCGACTGCCGGCGCGAACTTTGCGCTCGCGCACGCCTTGCCGCCGGATCTCTTGTATCGCCGCTGCGACCCGGCCGAGCTTCCCTTCGACCTGTGCAGCGAGCTCGAGGAGGCGCCGGGGCTGATCGGGCAGGAGCGTGCCGTCGAAGCCCTCAATTTCGCCGTCCGCATGCGCGCCAAGGGCTACAACGTCTATGCCCTCGGAGCGACCGGCACCGGCCGGCACAGCATGGTCGAGGAGCTGTTGCGGCACCGGGCGGAAAGCGAGCCGACGCCGCCGGACTGGTGTTACGTCAACAACTTCGATGACCCGCAGCAGCCGCGGAAGCTTCAGCTCCCGGCGGGACGCGGCGCCGGGCTCGCCGCCGCGATGAAACGGCTCGTCGATGAGCTGCGCGCCGCCCTGCCGGCGGCCTTCGAGCGCGACGAAAACCGGGCGCGTCGCGAGGCCATCGAGCAGCAATTCAAGCAGCGCAGCGAAGCCGCCTTCGGCGCCCTCCAGCAGCAGGCCGAAAGCAAGAACATCACGCTGCTGCGGACGCCAATGGGTCTTGCCCTCGCCCCGACGCGCGACGGCAAGGTGCTGGCGCCGGAATTGTTCAATCAACTTGCCCCCGCCGAGCGCGAGCGCATCCAGCACGAGATGGAAGCCATTCAGGCCGACCTCGAGGCGATCATGCGCCAGGTGCCGCTCTGGGAACGCGAGCACCGCGATGCCGTGCAAGCGCTCAATCGCGAGACCACCGGCTTTGCGATCGCCCATCTGATGGAGGAATTGCGCCATGGCTACAGTGAGCTTCCCGAGGTCGCACCGTATCTCGACGCGGTCGAGCGCGACATAAAGGAGAATGTCGACGATTTCCTGGCGCCGGCAGCCCCCGAAGCGGGCCCGCCAGTGCCCGGACCAATCATCCACGATATCGAGGACACGAGGTTTCGCCGCTATCAGGTCAATGTCATCGTCGACAACAGCGCACAGCACGGCGCGCCGGTCATCTACGAGGACAACCCGACGCACCAGACGCTGGTCGGCCGGGTCGAGCATTTGGCGCGGTTCGGCGCGCTGATCACCGATTTCAATCTGCTGGTCGCCGGCGCGTTGCACCGCGCCAATGGCGGCTATCTCGTGCTCGACGCGCAGAAGCTGCTGATGGGTTATTTCGGCTGGCCCTCGTTGAAGCGGGCGCTCGACGCCGGCCAGATTCGCATCGAGACGCTGGAGCAGGCGTTGAGCCTGGCGAGCACGGTGTCGCTCGCGCCCGAGCCGATCCCGCTCAACCTCAAGGTGGTCCTGGTCGGGCCGCCGATGCTCTATTACCTGCTCAGCGCCAATGACGAGGATTTCGCGGATCTGTTCAAGATCGCCGCCGATTTCGAGGATCGGGTCGAGCGCACGCCGGAAACCACGCTGCTCTACGCGCGCCTGATCTGCGCGATGACGCGACGCGAGAAGCTGCGGCCGCTCGATCGCGCCGCCGTCGCGCGCATCATCGAGCAGGCGGCGCGGCTCGCCGGCGATTCCGACAAATTATCGGCGAGCATGCGCGCCTTCATCGACCTGCTGCGCGAATCCGACCAGTTTGCCATCGATGGCGGCAAGACGGTGGTCGGCGAGGCCGAGGTGCAGGCGGCGATCGACGCGCAGATCCGCCGCGGCGACCGCATCTACCGGCGCCTGCAGGAAGAGATCGGCCGCAAGACGATCCGCATCGAGACCGACGGCGAAGAGATCGGCCAGGTCAACGGGCTGTCGGTGATCAGCCTCGGCGGCCTTGCCTTCGGCCAGCCAAGCCGCATTACCGCGCAGGTCCGGCTCGGCCGCGGCGAGGTCGTCGACATCGAACGCGAGGTCGAGCTCGGCGGGCCGCTCCATTCCAAGGGCGTCTTAATCCTCTCCGGGTTTCTCGGCGGCCGCTTCGGCAGGAACCGCCCGCTGTCGCTCAATGCGAGCCTGGTTTTCGAGCAGTCTTATGGCGGCGTCGAGGGCGACAGCGCCTCCGCCGCCGAACTTTTCGCCTTGCTCTCGATATTGGCCGAGGCGCCGATCAAGCAATCCTTCGCGGTCACCGGCTCGGTCGATCAGCGCGGCCAGATCCAGGCGATCGGCGGGGTCAACGAGAAGATCGAGGGCTTCTTCGACAGCTGCCGGATCACCGGCTTCACCGGCCATCAGGGGGTGATCATTCCGGCAAGCAACGTCAAGCACCTGATGCTGCGCCGCGATGTCGTCGCGGCGGCGGAAGAGGGCCGGTTCGCGATCTTCCCGATCGACACGGTCGATCACGGCATGGAGCTGTTGACCGGGGTCGCTGCCGGTCAGCCTGATGCCCGCGGCGAATATCCGGCTGGCACGCTGAACCACCGAATCGCCGCGCGCCTCGATGCCTTCACCGCCAAGGCGACCGAGCTCGCCCGCCTTGCATGGGGTGGGGGAGCCCGCTCGTGAGCGGACCAATCGAGCGCGTCGTCGTGCCTCTTGACGCGGCTAGCGAAAGCCTGCCCGCGATCGAGACCGCGGCGCGGCTTGCCGCGCGCGCCAAGGCGCCTCTCCACGGCATCTTTGTCGAGGATGAGGATTTGCTGCGCTTGGCGAGGCTGCCGTTCGCGCGCCAGTTTACGCTCGGGGCAGATGCCGAGCCGTTGACGATCGAGCATATCGAACTGCACCTGCAGGTAGCGGCGGAGCGGGCCCGAAAGGAGCTTTTCGCGGCGGCGAAACGGCATGGGGTGACATGCTCGTTCGAGGTCGTGCGGGGCGCTTCGGAAAGCGCTCTGACCGGGGCATCGGAGCGCGATCTTGTCGTTGCCGGCGCGCTGACCCGGCCGATTGCGGGCCATTTTCGGGTGGAATGTCGCTGGTGGTCCTCGATCGAGTGCGCGCCGGGCCCGTTCCTCTTGGCACGGCACGCCTGGAGCGCGAGCGGCTCTGTCGCGATGCTGTTGCGCGACCGCAGCGCGGCATCGGTCCGGCTGCTCGA
>JBGPTQ010000160.1:0-5383 GCA_041490725.1 Allostellaceae bacterium
ATAAGGCAGGGGCCCGTCGTGGAGTCGACGCTTGCCGACCGTCTTTATTTTGAACGGCCCCAATCTCAACCTGCTCGGCGTGCGCGAGCCGGCCACCTACGGCTACGATACGCTGGCCGATGTCGAGGAGCGCTGCCTGGCGCGCGCCGCCGCGCTCGACCTCTCGATCGAGTTCCGCCAGACCAACCACGAGGGCCAGCTCGTCGACTGGATCCACGAGGCGCGCGAGGCGGCTGAAGGCATCATCCTCAATGCCGGCGCGTTCACCCACACCTCGGTGGCGATTCTCGACGCGCTGAATGCGGCCGATCTGCCGGTCATCGAAGTTCATCTGTCGAACATTTTCCGGCGCGAGCGCTTCCGCCATCACTCCTATGTCAGCCTTGCCGCGCGCGGGGTGATTTGCGGCCTCGGGCCGCAAGGCTACGAGCTGGCCTTGGAGGCGCTCGCCAGCGTGATCGACGCCGAATCGAGCGAGGCGCCCCTGTGAAGCTAGGGGGGAAGTTCGGGGGGCGCCGACCGCCGCTGGCGCCTGACGCCGAAGTGATCCGCGCGCTTGCCGGCCTCCTCTCCGAGACCGGCCTCACAGAGATCGAATACGCGATCGGCGACCACCGCATCCGGGTCGCGCGCGAACCGCCTGCCAGCGTCTCGCCGGTGGCGAACGGACATGCGGTCCCGCCGCCGCCCGATGCCCGGGCGAGCGCGCCGGTCGAGAGCGAAGCTTCCACCGGGGCGACCAGCGCCGCGCACCATCCCGGCACGGTCACCTCGCCGATCGTCGGCATCGCCTATCTCGCGCCGCAGCCGGGCGCGGCGCCGTTCGTGCGAATCGGCGACACGGTCGCCGAGGGCCAGACGCTCTTGATCATCGAGGCGATGAAGGTGATGAACCAGATTCGCGCGCCGCATGCCGGGCGGGTCACCCAGATTTTTGCCGAGGATGGCGAGCCGGCCGAATACGGCGCCGCGCTGATGCTGATCGAGTAATCGGCGGATTGTTTCCACGATGTTCGAGAAGGTGCTGATCGCCAATCGCGGCGAGATCGCGCTGCGCATAAATCGCGCCTGCCACGAGATGGGGATCAAGACCGTCGCGGTGCATTCGACCGCGGACGCCCGTGCGATGAATGTGCGGCTCGCCGACGAGACCGTCTGCATCGGCCCGCCGCCGGCGCGGGCGAGCTATCTGAACGTTCACGCGATCCTGTCGGCGGCGACGATCACCGGCGCCGATGCGATCCATCCCGGGCTCGGTTTTCTCGCCGAGAACGCCGATTTCGCGGCGCTCGTCGAAGAGCACGGCTTCACCTTCATCGGCCCCTCTCCCGAGCATATCCGGCTGATGGGCGACAAGATCCGCGCCAAGGCGGAGGCGGTGCGGCTCGGCATTCCGGTCGTGCCGGGGTCGCCCGAGGCGGTGCGCGATATCGCCGATGCCGAGAAGGCGGCCCGCGCCATCGGCTACCCGGTGCTGCTGAAGGCGGCGGCGGGCGGCGGCGGGCGCGGCATGAAGCGGGCCCGCGACGCCGCCGAGCTCGCCCAGCTGTTGCCCTTGGCGCAGGCCGAGGCGAGCGCCGCTTTTGGCGATGATGCGATCTATCTCGAGCGCTTCCTCGACCGGCCGCGGCATATCGAGGTGCAGCTCATCGGTGACGGGCAGGGCGGCGTCATCCATCTCGGCGAGCGCGACTGTTCGGTGCAGCGCGCGCACCAGAAACTGCTCGAGGAAACCCCCTCGCCCGCCCTCGACCCGCCCGCCCGCGAGCGGCTGACCGAGCTCGCCGTCGCAGCATTGCGCCAGCTCGGCTACAAGAGCGCCGGCACGATGGAGTTCCTCTACGAGGACGGCGCGTTCTATTTCATCGAGATGAACACGCGCCTTCAGGTCGAGCATCCGATCAGCGAGATGATTAGCGGCATCGACATCGTGAAGGAGCAGCTGCGGATCGCCGCCGGCGCGCCGCTCGGCTACCGGCAGGCCGATGTCACGTTGCGCGGCCATGCCATCGAATGCCGCATCAACGCCGAGAGCGCGCAAGATTTCCGGCCGTCGCCGGGGCGGGTCAGCGAGTACCACGCGCCGGGCGGGCTCGGGGTGCGCGTCGACAGCGCGCTTTATCAGGGCTACGAAGTGCCGCCGTTCTACGACAGCCTCATTGCCAAGCTCGTCGTGCATGGCACCAACCGCGAGGAATGCGTGATGCGGCTGCGCCGCGCCCTCGCGGAATACGTGATCGGCGGCATCGAGACGACGATCCCGTTACATCAGCGCCTCGTCGACGATCCCGAGTTCCGCCGCGGCGCCTATGATATCCATTGGCTCGAGCGCTTCCTCGGGCGGCGCGGATCATGAACCAGACTCAAATGCCGGTTCCACTTTACCCGCATCCCCGGCGAAAGCCGGGGTCCATCCCAGCCGTGGGTCCCGGCTTTCGCCGGGACTGCGGTAATGGTGGATCCAGACTCGTAGGATGGGCTGAGCGCAGCGAAGCCCATCGCCTGATCAGCCGCGAGAAGATGGGCTTCGCTGCGCTCAGCCCATCCTACCGCTGAGGTAGGTGCCCTTGGCGATCCGGCTCACCCCCGACATCCTCATTGAAGCCTATGCCGCCGGCATCTTCCCGATGGCGGAATCGGCCGACGACCCGGAGCTGTTCTGGGTCGATCCGAACCGGCGCGGCATCCTCCCGCTCGAGGCGTTCCACGTGCCGCGCCGCTTGCAGCGCGTGCTGCGCCGGGGCCGCTTTGCCGTGCGCGTCGACACCGCTTTCGATGCGGTCATGCGCGGTTGCGCCGAGGCCAGCGAAACGCGCCCATCGACCTGGATCAATGACGAGATCGTGCGGCTCTATAGCGCGCTGTTCGAGCGCGGCGCCGCGCATAGCGTCGAATGCTGGCATGAGGGCGATCTGGTGGGCGGGTTGTACGGCGTCTCGCTGGGCGCCGCCTTTTTCGGCGAAAGCATGTTCAGCCGGGTGACCGACGCCAGCAAGGTCGCGCTCGTCGAGCTCGTGGCGCGGCTGCGGCGCGGCGGCTATCGCCTGCTCGACACCCAGTTCCTGACGCCGCATCTCGCGCAATTCGGCGGGGTCGAGATTTCCCGCGCGCGCTATCACCGGCTCCTCGCCGAGGCGCTGCGCTATCGCGCGATCTTTCCGCGCGACCTGCCGGGGGATTTGGGAGAGGACGGCGGCGGCGGCTGCGACCCGGGCGGCGCTTTGCATTCGAGCAGGTTGAGGTCATAGACCGGGTGCTCGAGGGCCGACAGCGCCGGGCTCGACGAAAACATCCAGCCGCTGAACAGGCGACGCTTTTCCTCGCCCGGGCGGGTTTCGTAAATCTCGACAAAGGCGGCGTTCTCGGGCCGCTCTTCGGGCGCGCTCTTCTCGCAGTCGCGCACCACGATCGACAAGGTGCCGAAATTCGCCGTCTGTCCAAGAGGCGCCTCGAAGCGGGAAATCCGCGCGGTGATCTTGTCGAGCCCCTGCATGACCGCGATCGGTTCGGCGGTCATCGCGGCACCGGCGCCATTCGCCCACAGCACCACGATGAGCGTCAGCGCGGCTAGCGCGCCGAGCGCTAACGCCAGCCTCATCTTCTATAGGGGTTGACGAGATCGGCAACGATCGCGGCGAGGACCTGGCGCACCTGGCGCTCGTCGCAGCCCATCAGCACCGCATCTTCGAGCGCGTCCTGCGCGAGGACCCGCAACTCGGCGAGGTTCTCGTTCAGCACCTTGATCTTCTCGACGCAGGAAACCGGTTCGCCTTCCGGCGTGCGCCAGACCGGGAATTCGCCCGCTGCCCTATCGGCCATGGTTTTGCCCTGGGTTTCTACAGGCCTAAAGATGTGCGATGTCCCCGCAGCGACAATAGGCGGAGTTCCTTGCAGACCCCTCCATCGTTGTCATACCGGCGAAGGCCGGTATCCACGGCAGGGATGGATCCCGGCCCGCGCCTGGCCTGCCCCACGGATCAAGTCCGTGGGCTGAAGGCCCACGGGATGACACATAATGCGGACCGCTCTCGCCGTCATTTTGGCGAGGGCGCGGCGCCGCCGCCGGGCGGCGGCATCGGCTGCGGCGCTTCGCCCTCCCCGGGCTTTTTCGCGCCGGGCGCGGAAAACATCATCTGGCCGATCAGGTTTTCCAGGCTCACCGAGGATTGGGTGTAGGTGATCTTGCCGCCGGCCGGGATCACCTTGTCCGACCCGCCCGGGACCAGCGACATGTATTTGTCGCCCAGGAGGCCGGCCGAGATGATCTCGGCCACGGTGTCGTCGGGCAGCTTGACCGAGGGGTCGATGCTCATCCGCACCACCGCGAGGAAGGTTTTCGGGTCGAGCTCTTCGGCCACCACCGAGCCGATCTTGATGCCGCTGATGCGCACGTCGCTGCCCTGGCGGATCCCGTCGACCCGCGTGAAATCGGCGCTGACCTCATAGCCCGACACCGCGCGCAGCTGGCTCGTCTTGTAGGCAAAGACCAGGAACAGGGCGGCGGCGAGGATGACGACCGCGCCCATCACGGTCTCGATGACATTGCCCCTCATCGGCCGCTTCCCCGGCGGGCCGCATGGGGAGCGCGCGCTATTGCGGCGACCACGGCTCGTAATCGCCGGTCGCGCGAACGCGGTGGCCGCCGCGCAGCACCGAGCCGTGCGGGTGGTAGGCCTGCGGGGTCCCGGTCATGTTCGGCTGGTGGTCCTTTTCCCAGGGGTAGCGCTGGCGCGGCTGGGGCAGCTCGTCGACCATGTGATGCAGCCAGGCATGCCATTCCGGCGGCACCTTGGAGCCTTCCGGCTCGCCGTTGTAGATGACCCAGCGCCGGTCGCGGCCGAAGCGCCCGCCGCCCCGCCGGGGCGGCTTCTCGCCGCGCAGCCGGTAATAGCGGTTGCCGTAGGCGTCGGTGCCGACGAGCGTGCCGCGCAGCCAGGTCAACAATCGTGTTCCGAACGTCGCACCCATTCCCTCTCCTCGCGCGCGCACTTATCGCACCTGTCCCGGCCCGCGGTAAAGCCTGTGGCTCCGAATCCACAGGTAGCGTACGAAGCGCCAATTTTGCGCACATATAGTTAGACGGGGTGGGCGCACGTGGCGTATCTTGTGCCCTGGCATGAGCTGAACGCTATATCTGGCATGAACGGCGCCGGCTCGCCCAATGGTATATCGAGGGGAAAAATATGCACATCGCGCGTCGTTTCACCGCGGCCGGCCGCGACCCGTACGAGACCGTCGCCTTCCGCAGCGCGTCGAGCGAAATCCGCAATCCCGACGGCTCGGTCGTCTTCGCCGCCGAGGGCATCGAGGTGCCGGCCGAGTGGAGCCAGGTCGCCTGCGACATCCTCGCCCAGAAATATCTGCGCAAGGCGGGCGTGCCGGC
>JBGPTQ010000161.1:0-5373 GCA_041490725.1 Allostellaceae bacterium
CATCGTCGACCGCGCGCGCGGTGGCGGCGAAGGCGAAGAGGTAGTCGACCGTCGCGGCGATCTCGGCGGCACCCTTGTAGCCGTGCCGCATCACGCCGGCGATCCAGCGCGGGTTGGCGGCGCGGCCGCGCACGATCCGGCCGATCTCCTCGCGAAGCGTGCGGATGCGCGGCCGGTCGGGTTGCGAATGGTCGATGTGGTAGACCGCCGGGTCGCGCCCCGAGAGGTGGCGCACGGCGAGCGCGAGGCCGCCCTCGAACTGGTAGTAATCGTCGCTGTCCAGGAGATCGTGCTCGCGATTGTCCTGGTTGTGGAGCACGGCGTCGGCACCGGCGAGGCGGGCTTCGAGGAGCCCGCGTTCGGGCCGGCCCTCGGCGCCGGCACCGTAGGCCCACTGGCTCCAGCCGAGATAGGAATCGGCCAGATCGCCTTCCTCCTGCCAGATCCGCTCGTCGATCAGGGTTTGCAGGCCGGCGCCATAGGCACCAGGTTGGGAGCCGAAAATCCGGTAGCCGGCGCGCAAGGCGGCCTCGTCCGGGGCGATGCCCGCGGCTTCGAGCGCCTGCCGGTCGGCGGCGACACGCGCGGCCAGCGGGTTGGTCTCGGGCGTCTCGTCGAGCGCGGCGACGGCGCGCACCGCGCTGTCGAACAAATCGATGAGCCCGGGAAAGGCGTCGCGGAAAAACCCGGAGATGCGCAAGGTGACGTCGACCCGCGGCCGGTCGAGCACCGAAGCCGGCAGGATCTCGAACCCGGTGACCCGCCCGCTTGCCCCTTCCCAGACCGGCCGCACGCCGATGAGCGCCAACGCTTGGGCGATGTCGTCGCCGCCGGTGCGCATGTTCGCGGTGCCCCAGGCAGAGAGGGCGAGACGCGCCGGGTAGCTTCCGTGCTCCTGGGCATGGCGCTCGACCAGCAACCCGGCTGAATGCCAGCCGAGCTGCCAGGCCGCCGGGGTCGGCACCGCGCGGGTATCGAGCGAATAGAAATTGCGCCCTGTCGGCAACACCTCGGGCCGGCCGCGGCTCGGCGCGCCGCTCGGGCCCGGCATCACCGCCCGGCCGTCGAGCGCGGTCAGCACACCGGCGATCTCGGCCCCGCCGCAGGTGATGACCGCGGGGCGTAACACAAGCTCGATCCAGCCGAGCACAACCCGCGTGGCGTGCCATTCCGGCGCGGGTTCGGCCATGCCGGAAACCAACCGCAACGCCAAATCCTCGAGTCGCTCGACGGTATCGCCGGCCGTCCGCCAGGGTGGTACGTGATCAGCCGGCGCGCGCTCGGCATCAGCCCCCACCCTCCCGCCGCTTTGCGACGGGTCCCTCCCTCCCCCGCAAGCAGGGGAGGGCTTTTCGCCGCACGGCCAACTCCCTCCCCCGCTTGCGGGGGAGGGTTGGGGTGGGGGCGCCGCTTGCGCAAGCACCTCCGGGCGCGGTCCGGTCCATGGCTCGGCGAGGTCGAGCGCGAGCGGGTCGGCGCCGAGGGCAAGATCGGCGGCGAGCGCGCGCAGCAGCGATTCGTCGATGTCGCCGCCCCCGCGCCGGGCTCGGGCGAAGGCGAGCAGCAGCGCCTCGAGCCGCTCGCCCTCGGGGCTTTGCCCGAAGACGTGCAGCCCGTCGCGGATCTGCAACTCCTTCAGCTCGCATAAAAACCCATCGAGCTTTTGCAATGCGCGAGGCATATCCTCGTCGGCGGCGATGCCGCAATCGCGGTCGATGCCGGCGGCCCGGGCGCGTTCGAGGATCTCGGCGGCGAGCGGCACAACACGGCGCGGGTCGCCGCGCGCGGCCTCGTAATATTCGTCGATCAGGCGCTCCAACTCGGCCTGTGGGCCATAGCTGCCGGCACGCGTCAAGGGCGGGGTCAGATGGTCGATGATGACCGCCTGCGAGCGCCGTTTGGCCTGGCTGCCCTCGCCCGGGTCGTTGACGATGAACGGGTAGAGATGCGGCAAGGGCCCCAGCACCGCCTCGGGGAAGCATTCAGACGACAGGGCGAGCGCCTTGCCCGGCAGCCATTCCAAGGTGCCGTGCTTGCCGAGGTCAACGACCGCGTCGGCGCGGAAGCTGTCGGTGAGCCACGCATAGGCCGCGAAGTAGGAATGCGGCGGCACCAGGGCCGGGTCGTGATAGCTCGCTTTCGGGTCGAGATTGTAGCCGCGCGCCGGCTGGATCAGCACCGCGACGTTGCCGCAACAGAAGCCGGGGATCGCGAAACGCCCGCAATCGAGCCGGCCCGGGCGGAAGAACGGGTCGCGCTCGGCCGAACCCCAGCGCGCCTCGATTTGCCGCTGCACCGAGGCCGGCAGGCTGTCGAAAAAGGCCGAGTATGCAGGGAAGGGGAGGTCTTCTTCCGCGGGCGCCTCAGGTCGCGCATTGCTAGGTCCGGTGAGGAGGCGCTTCATCAATGACGCACCGTCTGCCGGCATGTCGCCGGTGCAATAGCCCGCCTCGCTGAGCGCGCGCAGGACCCTGACCGCCGATTGCGGCGTGTCGAGCCCGACCCCGTTGCCGATGCGGCCGTCGCGGTTCGGATAATTGGCGAGGATGATGGCGACCCGCCGCTCGGCGGGCGGCTTCTCGCGCAGCCGCGCCCAGTTGCGCGCGAGGTCGGCGACAAAGGCGACCCGGTCGGCGACCGGGCGGTAGCCAACGAGATCGGCCTCGGTCTCGCGATCGCGGCCATTTGGAAGTCCAACGGGCGGCGCCTTGAACGAGACCGCGCGCGTGAGGATGCGGCCGTCGATCTCGGGGAGCGCCACGTTCATCGCCAGGTCGCGGGGCCCGAGCCCGCGCGTGCCCTCGCGCCACGATTCCTCGTCGCCGCCGGAGAAAACGATCTGCAGCACCGGGCATCCGGCCCGCAGCGGGTCACGGCCGCCCGCAGCGGCCACCGAAAAACCGGTCGCATTCAGGATAATCGCCGGCGGATGGGCATCAAAAACCTCGGAAATGAGCGCCGCGGATTCTGGCTCCTTGAGGCTGTGGACGAAGATCGGCAATGGCCGCAGCCGGCGCGACCGCAGCGCCTGGACGAGCGCATCGACCGGCGCCGTGTTGCCGGATTGCACGAGCGCTCGATAGAAGACGATCGGCGCCACGCCGCCATCGGCGGTCCAGTCTGGGCCGCGCCACGCCGCGGCGATGTCATCAAGGCTCGGCAGGGCGCGGCCCGGCCAATACAGCCCGGCGCGCAGCAGCGGGGCTGGTTCCGCCCACTCTTGCCCCTCACCCTCCCGCGCCTGTGGCGCGGGTCCCTCCCTCTCCCCGCAGGCGGGGCGAGGGTTTAGGTCCCGGCGCCGCAAACGCGCCAATGACCCCCTCGCCCCGCTTGCGGGGAGAGGGTTGGGGTGAGGGGCCGCCCGACCTAGCAATGTCGCCGCATAACGCAGGAAATTGTCGGCATTGCCCGGGCCGCCTTCGGCGAGATAGCGCCAGAGACGCCGGCCGGCGGCGGAAGCCACGGTCGAGAGCCGCGCCAGCTCGGCATCGGGCTGGTCATCGCCGGGCAGCAGCGCCAACGGGATGCCATGCTCGCGGCAGGTCTCGACGAGGCGCTCGGCTCCGTAGGGCCAATAGGCGCTGCCGCCCAACAGCCGCGCGACGACCAGCTGCGCGTGGGCGATCATTTCCATGTACAGGTCGACCGAGAAATTGTGGCCGAGGCGCAGCACCGGCGCGAGCCGCAGGCTCGGCGCCGTCGGGTCGTCGGCCCGCCGCCGCGCCTGCGCCGCCGCGAGCAACGCGATTTCGGTGTCGGCGCTGGCCAGCACGATGATGTCGCCGGGGGTCTGGGCGAGATCGATTGCGGCCGACCCGTCGGCGATGATCCCCGGCTCGGTGGCGAGCAGGTGCATGTCACCCCTCCGCCCCAAGGGCCAACCGGATCGCGGCGCGGTCGATTCCCTTCCGGCCGATGACCACGAGTCGGCTCGCCCGGGTTTCGCCCGGCAGCCAGGCCCGATCGAAATGCTGCTCGATGCGGTCGCCGACCGCCTGCACGACCTGCCGCCGGTCGCGGCCAGGGACCTCGAGGAAGCCCTTGACCCGCAGCACGTCGTGCGCCCGGATCAGCGCGGCGAGGCGGGCGCGGAACGCGGCATCGTCCCTGACCGGCCCGCGCTCGACGACGAAGCTGTCGAAATCGTCGTGGTCGTGCTCGGTTTCGAAATCGTGGCAAGAGGGGCGGGCGGCGAGGTCGTCCTCGGCAGACGCGGCAAGGCCGAGCGCAATCGCCGGCGCGACCCGCCCCTGCTCGGCATCAACCAGCTTCACGCCGGGCCGCAGCCGCGCTTCGATGTCGCGGCGCAGCCCTTCGAGGCGGTCGATCTGGACGAGATCGGTCTTGTTGAGGATCACCAGATCGGCGCAGGCGAGCTGATCGCCGAACACCTCTTCGATCGGGTTGTCATGGTCGATCGCCGGGTCGGCGAGACGCTGCCGCGCCACCGCTTCGGGGTCTGTCGCGAAGCGGCCCGCGGCCGCGGCAGCCGCGTCGATCACGGTGACCACCCCGTCGACCGTCAGGCGGGTGCGGATCTCGGGCCAGGCAAACGCCTGCACCAGCGGCTTCGGCAGGGCCAAGCCCGAGGTTTCGACGAGGATGTGATCGGGCGGCGCGGGCCGGTCGATCAGCTGAGTCAGGGTCGGCAGGAAATCGTCGGCAATGGTGCAGCACAAGCAGCCATTCGCCAGCTCGACGATATCCTCGTCACGGCACGCCTCCTCGCCGCAGCCGAGCAGCAATTCGCGATCGATGCCGAGTTCGCCGAACTCGTTGACGATGATCGCGAGGCGATAGCCGGAAGCAGTGGCGAGCAGATGGCGGACGAGACTGGTCTTGCCGGCCCCGAGAAAGCCGGTGACGATCGTCGCGGGGATCCGGCGCATGCCTCAGCCCCCCTTCAGCACCAGCGGCAATCCCGCCGCGACGAAGACGACGCGGTCGGCGAGTGCGGCCATTTCCTGGTTGAGAAGGCCGGCGGCATCGCGGAAACGGCGGCCGAGCGGGGTTTCCGGCACGAGGCCGAGCCCGACTTCGTTGGCGACCAGGACAATCGGACCCGCCGCATCGCGCAGGGCCGCGCGCAATGTCGCGAATTCCTGGTCGATCGGCGCCCCGGCCAGCAGCAGGTTCGACAGCCACAAGGTCAGGCAGTCGATCAGCAATGGCCGCGCGGGGGTCGCCTCGGCGGCGATAATGCCCGCCACGGCGAGCGGCGCCTCGATCGTGCGCCAGAAGGCGCCGCGCCCGCCACCATCCCTTCTGGCGCGATGCGCGGCGACCCGCGCCGCCATCTCGTCGTCGCCGGCCTCGGCGGTCGCGCAATAGGCGCCGCAGCGTGCGGCCCCTTCGACGAGCGCTTCAGCAAAG
>JBGPTQ010000162.1:0-5366 GCA_041490725.1 Allostellaceae bacterium
CAGATAGCCGCGGTCGAACTGCATGCCCTCGACGATGTCGAGCTCGGTTTCGAGCGATTTGGCCTCTTCGACGGTGATGACGCCCTCGTTGCCGACCTTCTTCATCGCCTCGGCCAGCATCCGGCCGATTTCCTTGTCTCCGTTGGCGGAGATCGTGCCGACCTGGGCGATCTCGTCGTTGGTCGAGACCTTCTTGGCGCGCTTGGCGATATCGGCGACGATCGCTTCGACCGCGAGGTCGATGCCGCGCCTCAGATCCATCGGGTTCATGCCGGCCGCGACCGCGCGCACTCCCTCGCGCACCAGCGCATGGGCGAGGATCGTCGCGGTCGTGGTGCCGTCGCCGGCTTCCGTGCTGGTTTTGTTGGCGACCTCCTTGACCATCTGGGCGCCCATATTCTCGAACTTGTCGGAAAGCTCGATCTCCTTGGCGACGGTAACCCCGTCCTTGGTGATCCGCGGCGCGCCGTAAGATTTGTCGAGGACCACGTTGCGGCCCTTGGGCCCGAGCGTCACCCGGACCGCGTTGGCCAGCGTGTCGATGCCGCGCAGCATGCGCTCGCGCGCGTCGCTACTCATGCGAATGTCTTTTGCAGCCATGATTATTGTCCCCTTCAGCTAAGAAATGATGCCCATGATGTCGGATTCTTTCATGATGATCAGGTCCTCGCCGTCGAGGCGGACCTCGTTGCCCGACCATTTGCCGAACAACACCCGGTTGCCGGCCTTGACATCGAGCGCATGGATCTTCCCGTCGTCGCCGCGGATCCCCGGCCCGACGGCGACAACCTCGCCCTCGGTCGGCTTCTCGCGCGCGGTATCCGGGATCAGGATACCGCCGGCAGTCTTCTCGATTTCACCGACGCGGCGGATCACCACCCGGTCGTGCAAGGGTCGGAATTTCACTCAGCTTCTCCTTGAAGGCAGGCGAGCCCCAAGCCGACAGGTCGACGAGCGCCCGATGGCGTTCGGCGCGACGCCTATTCTACTGTGCCGCTTATATGGGATGCCACCGATTGCGCACAATCGTGATTCGCCGGGCGACAGTTTTTTAACCCGCATGTTTCTCTAAAAACCTGACCTCGCCAGTGCCAAGCCAGGATTCCAAGATTTCGTTTTCAGGAAATTTGGAGCAAATGGTGTTGCAAAAATCCAATGGTCGCCATTATCCCGACCGATGCTGATTGAGTTCTCTATTCAGTTAGATGAACCCAGAATAATACATGCGGGCAAAGCCACTCATTGCCAGGTGATGGATCGGTCGCGCGCACCGTGGCGCGAACTCGCCACAAGACAGATCGCGGCGTGTGCAGGTTCGCCGGCGAATTCAGGTTGATTAAAGCTTCGCGTCAGATTTTCAGCGGGGGGATGACCCCGAGCTGGTCGGCGAGGCGCACGAGTTGCGCGACGCCGGTCGCCTGCATCTTTCGCATGACCTGCCGGCGATGCATCTTGACGGTCATTTCGCTGACCCCGAGCTCGCCGGCGATCTGCTTGTTCAGCCGGCCGGCGACGACCAGCGACAGCACCTGGCGCTCGCGCGCCGTCAGCATATCGAACCGGCCGCGCAGCTCGGCCAATCGCAGGTCGCCGGCGCGGCGGGCGCGGTCCTCCTCCAGCGCGGTTCCGACCGCGTCGAGCAGGTCCTGATCGCGGAATGGCTTGGTCAGGAACTCCACCGCGCCTGCTTTCATGGCGCGTACCGACATCGGAATGTCGCCATAGCCGGTAATGAAGATGATCGGCAGCCGGGCGTTGGCCTGCCCCAAGTCGCGTTGCATATCGAGACCGCTGCGCCCAGGAAAGCGGATGTCGAGGACGATGCAGCCGGGCCGGTCGGGGCGGCCGCTCTGCAGGAATTCCTGAGGCGATCCGAACAGCTCGACCTCGAACCCGACCGATTTCAGAAGATTGTCGAGCGCCTGGCGCATCGACGCATCGTCATCGATGACGACGATCCGGGGCGGTTGCTCGGTGGTCCCGTTGCGCTGCTGCATCCGTCTGGCTTAATGTGCTTCCAACCCATAGGCCCGCCCGTAGCGCGCAAACACAGCATTGAAATCGCACACCGCCGCGCGCGGGCCTTGCGGATATGACCAGATCGCACCGATCACGGCCAGAAAATCCGCCCCCGCTTCGACAAGAGGTGCGCAATTCTCTTGGGTGATCCCGCCGATCGCGACGCACGGCACGACGGTCGTCTGCGACCAGTCGCCCAACAGCTCGGGCCGGGCGCGGTGCTTCGCGGCCTTGGTGGTGCTTGGAAAGAACGCGCCGAACGCGACATAGTCGGCGCCGGCGTCAGCGGCGGCGATCGCGCGATCCCGGCTGTCGCCGCAGGTGACGCCGACGATGCGCTCGGGCCCCAAGAGCCGGCGCGCTTCGGCATAGGGTGCATCCTCCTCGCCGACATGCACCCCGTCGCAATCGAGCTCGGCGGCGAGGTCCGGGCGGTCGTTCATGATGAAGGCGACGCCGCGCTCTTGCGCGATCGGCTGCAGGATCCGCGTCGCGCGCCGGACCGCGATATCGTCGACTTCCTTCAGGCGGAGCTGCAGGCAGGCAACGTCGCCCCCGGCGAGCGCCTCCTCGAGGTCCCTGGCAAAACGATCGGGGTCGAGCGCGGGCGGCGTGATCAGGTAGAGCCGGGTGGTTGCCTGCGCCTGATCGCGCTGCATCTTACCGGGTGTGATCAGTCTTTCCCCTGATAGATCTTGATGATCCGCCCGAGCATGTCGAGCGCTTCCGCCTTCGGCCGCTGGAAGGTGTTGCGCCCGATGATCGAGCCGTTGCCGCCGCCGGCATAGACCGCGCGCACCTCGCCCAGGACGCCGTCGAGGTCTTTGGCCTCGCCGCCGGAGAAGACGACGATGCGCTTGCCGTTGAAGGCCGATTGCACGACGTGGCGAATCCGCGCCGCCGGGGTCGAGATGTCGATGTTCTGCTTCTCGTAAACCGCCTTCGCCGCGGCCAGTTCGAGATGCGCGGTCGGCGGCTTGAGCTTGATGATGTGCGCGCCGAGCTGAGCGGCGATCTGCGCCGCGTAAGCGCAGATGTCGATCGCGGTCTCGCCCTCGCGCGACAGGTTGCCGCCGCGCGGATAGGACCAGATCACCACCGCAAGACCATGCGCCTTCGCCTCGCAGGCCATCTCGGCAATGTCGCGCATCTGGTCGTAGGCGGCGTCCGAGCCGGGATAGATCGTAAAGCCGATCGCCGAGCAGCCGAGTCGCAGCGCATCCTTGACGCTCGCGGTCACCGCCTGGGTCGCGTTCTCTTTCGCCCGCGACAGGCTGTTGGCGCTGTTGACCTTGAGGATGGTCGGGACCTGACCGGCATAGGTCGAGGCGCCGCCTTCGATAAAGCCGAGCGGCGCGGCAAAGGCAGACAGCCCCGCCTCGATCGCCAGCTGCCAATGATAATGCGGATCGTAGGCCGGCGGGTTCGGCGCGAAGCTGCGCGCCGGCCCGTGCTCGTTGCCCTGATCGACCGGCAAAATCAGCAGCTTTCCGGTCCCGCCCAGCTTGCCGTGCATCAGGATGCGGGCGAGGTTGGCCTTGGTGCCGGGATTGTCGCTCTCGTAATGGCTGAGGATCTTCTGGACCTGACCGTTGATCTTCATCGCAGCGTTCCTCGTGGCGGGCCGATGGGGTTCACCCTTTTAGCAAAATGTCGCAGGCGAGGCGAGGATGTCGGCGCAGCACCGGCGCGAAACCGATCCCGTTTGCAGTATGTACACAAAATGCCTACATGACGCGATGTTCGAATGGGATGAGGCGAAGCGGCTCGCAGTGCTCGCTGATCGCGGTATCGACTTCGAGGATGCGTGGCGGGTGTTCGACGGGCGGCCGGTTCATCATGTGCCGTCGCCCCGCAATAACGAGGACCGCGTCGCCTCGATCGCAGGGATCGACGGCAAATTTTACACCGTCGTGTGGGTTTGGCGTGGGGATAATCAACGAATCATCTCATTCCGGAGAGCGCGGCATGGCGAAGAAAGAGCTTATCGTCAGGTATACGGCTGAAGAGTTGGCTGAGAAATCACGCCGCGGTGAGACCCGCACAGATTGGGCACGAGCGGCAGCGATGACCTACGACGAGATCGAGGCGCAGGTGGCGGCCGATCCCGACGAGGCCGGCATGGTCTATGATTGGGACAACGCCACGACCGAAATGCCCAAGCCGAAGGTCGACCTCCACATGCGGGTCGACGGCGACGTGCTCGACTGGTTCCGCAAAACCGGAAAGGGCTATCAGACCCGCATCAACGCGGTGCTGCGATCCTATGTGACGCAAATGCGCAAACGCGCTGCCGATTAACCCAGGCGAAGGATCTCGGCGCAGCGCCAACGCAGGATTTCGGGTGAGGCGAAGAATTCGCTGCCAAGGTCGAGCGCGGGGACCGGTCGCGCCGTCACCAGCCTCATCCCCGCCTGCGCCGCGATATCGGCAAGGCGCTTGGCGATTTCCGCGTCGCCGGTGAAGACAACGCCTTCGATCCCGGCGCGCATCGCCGCCTGGGCGGCGCCGGCATCATCGCCGCAATCGAGCAGCGCCGCGCATTGCGCCGCCGGGACGGCGTCGCGGGCCGCCGCGACGAGCGCACCAAACCAGCCGGGCCCGGCATAAATCCCGGCATCGGGCGCGCTGGCCAGTGTGATCGGCCGCCCGGCCTGCGCCGCCGCGCTCAGCGCGGCAAAGGCGTGCGCGAGCGAATGGATGATGATGACTGGACCGTCGCAGATTTGAACCACGGAGACACGAAGAGCACGGAGAAAGATTTAGTCTATCGCATCACTGGCCGCCATTCGCGCCATAAGGGCAGCTTAATCGGCCTCCGTGTTCTCCGTGTCTCCGTGGTTCTGGTTACGCCATTTCGCCGAAATAGGCGGCGACCTCGACCATCCGGTTCGAGAAGCCCCATTCGTTGTCGTACCACGAGAGGACCCGCACGAAGCTCTTGTCGAGCACCTGGGTCTGCGTCACGTCGAAGGTCGAGCTGTGCGAATCGTGGTTGAAATCAACCGACACCGTCGGCGCCTTGTTGATGCCGACGATTCCCCTCATCCGGTTCGACTTTGCTGCCTCCTCCATCAGCGTGTTGACCTCGTCGGCCGAGGTCTGGCGCGCCGCGTCGAATGTGAAGTCGATCAGCGAGACGTTGGCGGTCGGCACGCGGATCGCCGTGCCGTCGAGCTTGCCCTTCAAGGCCGGCAATACGAGCCCCACGGCGCGCGCGGCGCCTGTCGAGGTCGGGATCAGCGACAAGGCCGCGGCCCGGGCGCGCCGCAAATCGCTGTGCAATGTGTCAACCGTGCTTTGGTCGCCGGTATAGGAGTGGATTGTCGTCATGTAGCCGCGCTCGA
>JBGPTQ010000163.1:0-5363 GCA_041490725.1 Allostellaceae bacterium
CGGCGATCTCGTCGAGGCGCGCCCGTTCGCGCGCATCGTGCGGCGTCACCCGCTGGCCGTGACGCAATCGAGCCGCTTCTTCTGCCGTCAAGGCGAGCGCCGGGATGTCGTCCAGCGCCGTCTCGAGCGGCAACAGATGCTCGGAAGCGGCCAGACTATGCCCAAGGGCCACCGCGGAATCCAGTGAAATCGCTTGGCTTTCGGCAAACCGGCAGACGGCGACCCGGCGCAGCTCGGCGATATGGCCGAGGGTTCCGAGCGCCTGCGCCAGATCGCGGGCGAGGGCGCGGATATAGGTGCCGCCGCCGACCATCGCCGCGAAATCGGCGTGATCCGGGTCGGGCGCCGAGAGCAGGCGCAACTTGGCGATCTCGACCGGGCGGGCAGCCAAATCGGGCGGCTTGCCGGCGCGGGCCAGCGCATAGGCGCGCCGGCCGCCGATTTTGATCGCCGAATAGGCGGGCGGCCGCTGCAGGATCGTGCCGGTGAACAGGGAGAGCGCGGCGGTGATTGCAGCCGCATCCGGTCGGGCGCAGGTTTCGCCGATGACCGCGCCCTCCCGGTCGTCGGTGTCGCGGGCCTCGCCCCAGCGGATTCGGAAGCGGTAGCATTTGCGGCCGGCGGCGGCGAATTGGACGGTCTTGGTCGCTTCGCCCAAGGCCAGCGGCAGCACCCCGGTCGCGAGCGGATCGAGGGTGCCGGCATGTCCGACCTTTGCTCCGCTGCTGCGCCGCACCAGCGCGACCGCCCGCGCCGAGCTCATGCCATAGGGCTTGTCGATGACGAGCCAGCCATCCACCCCGCCCTCACGCGGTCTCGTCATTGTCTGCGGGCGGCGGGTTGAGATCGCGGTCGACCTCGGGGCGGGCGAGCAGCGCCGCGATCCGGGCGGCATTGTCAAAGGCGCCGTCGAAGGCGAAGACGATATTGGGGACCAGCCGAAGCTCGACCATTTGCGCCACCCGTCCTTTCAGAAAAGGGGCGCTGCGCTTGAGCCCGGCCATGATCTCATCGGCCTTCGCGCCGGCGAGCGGCATCACGAAGGCGGTGGCGTTGCGCAGGTTGGGGCTGACCCGCACCTCGGTCACGGTGATGTTCGCCTCGCGCAGCGCCGGGTCGCGCAATGCGCCGGGCCGCAACAGCTGGGCCAGCGCGTGGCGCAGCTCTTCCCCGACGCGCAATTGCCGCTGGGTGGCCGCGGGCGGCCCCGGCGCATAATTCCCGGGCGCATGATCCTGATCGCGTTGTCTGCGCATGAGCGGCTACAACGTGCGGGTAATTTCCTCCACCTCGAAGCACTCGATCACGTCGCCGGCCTGGATGTTCTCGTAATTTTCGAAGGCCATACCGCACTCGTAGCCTTCGCGCACCTCGCGAACCTCATCCTTGAAGCGCTTCAGCGTCTTCAGCGCTCCTTCGTGGATGACGACGTTGTCGCGCAACAGGCGCACCTTGGCGCCGCGCCGAACCACCCCGTCCGTCACCATGCAGCCGGCCACCTTGCCGACCCGGGTGATGTTGAAGACCTCGCGGATCGCCGCGTTGCCGAGGAACTGCTCGCGCAGGGTCGGCGACAGCATGCCCGAGAGCGCGTTGCGCACATCGTCGATCAGGTCATAGATGATCGCGTAATAGCGGATCTCGACGCCGTCGCGCTGCGCCAGGTCGCGCGCCTGCGGGTTGGCCCGGACATTGAAGCCGATGATCAGTGCGCTGGTCGCTTTGGCGAGGATCACGTCGCTTTCGTTAATCCCGCCCACCGCGGAGTGCAGCGCCCGCACCGCCACTTCGTCGGTCGAGAGCTTTTCGAGCGAGCCCACGATCGCTTCGAGCGAACCCTGAACATCGGATTTGACCACGACCGGCAACTCTTTCGCGGCTCCCGAGGCGATCTTCGAGAACATTTGTTCGAGGGTTCCGCGGCCACCCGCGGCGGCGGCGGCGTCGCGTCGCCGGCGCTGCCGAAAATCGGTGACTTCGCGGGCCCGGCTGTCGTTCTCGACGACCACGAAATCATCGCCGGCGAGCGGCAAGCCGTTGAGGCCGAGCGCCTCGATCGGGGTAGAGGGACCCGCTTCGGGCAGAGCCTGCCCGCGCTCGTCGACCAGGGCGCGCACCCGGCCCCACTCGCTGCCGGCGACGAAGACGTCGCCTACGCGAAGGGTCCCGCGCTGCACCAGCACGGTCGCGACCGGGCCGCGGCCGCGTTCGAGCTTGGCTTCGAGCACCACCCCTTCGGCGGCGCGGTTGGGATTGGCGTTGAGGTCGAGCAGCTCGGCCTGTAAGAGGATCGCTTCCTCGAGCTTGTCGAGATTGGTCTTTTTGAGGGCCGACACCTCGACGTCGAGCACCTCGCCGCCGAGCTCTTCGACGACGATCTCATGCTGCAGCAGCTCCTGGCGCACCCGTTCCGGCTTGGCGTCGGGTCGATCCATCTTGTTGATGGCGACGATGATCGGCACGTTGGCGGCCCTGGCATGGCGGATCGCCTCGACCGTCTGCTCCATGATGCCGTCATCGGCGGCGACGACCAGCACCACGATATCGGTGACATTGGCGCCGCGGGCGCGCATCGCGGTAAAGGCCTGATGGCCTGGGGTGTCGATGAAGGTGATCTGCTTGCCGCCTTTGAGGGTGACCCGATAGGCGCCGATATGCTGGGTGATGCCGCCCGCCTCGCCGGCGGCGACGTCGGTCTCACGCAGCGCGTCGAGCAACGAGGTCTTGCCGTGGTCGACATGCCCCATGATCGTGACGACCGGAGCGCGCGGCTCGATCATCTCGGGTTCGTCGGCTTCGCCGCGCAGCCCGATCTCGACATCGGATTCGGCGACCCGACGCAGCCGGTGACCGAACTCCGTTACGATGAGCTCGGCCGTGTCGGCATCGATGACCTGGTTGATCGTCGCCATGACGCCCATGCGCATCAGCGACTTGATGACGTCGGCGGCGCGCTCGGCCATCCGGTTCGCCAGCTCCTGGATCGTGATCGTCTCGGGAATGACGACCTCGCGCACGATTTTGGGCTGTTCCTCGCGGAGCATCCGTTGGCGCTCGCGCTCGCGGGCGCGGCGGACCGAAGCGAGGCTGCGCATCCGCTCGCCAGCATCGTCGTCGAGCGCGCGGGTCACCGTCAGCTTGCCGGTGCGGCGGCGGTGCTCGTCGCGACGGGCGGGGGCGGCGGGGCGCTTGATCTCGGGCCGCCGGCCGGGGCGCAGCGCGCCAGCCGGCTCTTCCTCCTCTTCGGCGGGCAGCGCCATCTTGCCGGCGGCGGTGAGTGCGGCAACCTTTGCCGCGGCCGCCTTGCCGGCGCGTTCGGCGACCTCGCGCCGCGATTCTTCGTCGCGGCGGCGCGCCTCCTCATCCTCGGTGCGCTTCTTCGCCTCCTCGTCGGCACGTTTGCGGGCATCTTCCTCTTCGGCGCGCCGCAGGGTCTCTTCCTCGGCACGCTTGCGGGTATCTTCGGCAGCGCGTTCCTCTTCCTCGCGCCGCCGGTCGGCCTCGGCCAGGGCGGCACGGGAGCGCGTGTCGTGGTCGGCCTTACGGGCGTCCTGAAGGGCGCGCACCCGGCCCGCCCGCTCCTCAGCGGTGAGCGCGCGTGGCACGGTTACCGGACGACGGATCGGCTCGGCCGCCGGAGCCGGCGCGGCCGGCTGGGCGCGCGCGACGACGCTCGCTGCGGCCGGCGCTGCCGGTTCGGCGCGGCCGGGTTCGGGCGCACTGCCCGGCGCCAGCGTCCGCTTCTTGCGCACCTCGACGGTGACGGTTTTCGAGCGCCCATGCGAGAAGCTCTGGCGGACCTGCCCGGTCTCGACGGGGCGGCGCAGTTCGAGCCTGGTGCCGCTGCGGCCCAGGGTCAAAGGCCGCTTCTGCTCTTGCTCGTTGGCTTCTTGCTCGTTGGCTTCAGTCATGCGCTTCGGTACCACCATCCTGTGGCGCCGGCCCCGCCGGCGCGAAATCCATCCTGCGATCCGCCCCGCGATCCGCCCCGCGATCCACTGCCGCCGCGGCGCGCAGACCAACGAGCCGCGACAGATCGACCAGCAACCGCCGGCACAGCGGACCGCCGGCGACCGCCACGTGCACGATCCGCTCGCGGCCAAACGCACCGCCGAGCTCGGCCGCACTCAGCACGCGGGCCGAGGGCAGCTCGCGCCCAAACGCGGTGAGCTTGCGGCGCCCGCCTTCCGCGCCGTCGAGGGCAAACAGCAACAACCCGGCTCGGCCCCGACGTGCCGCTTCGCCGACCCGTTCGAACCCCGCCACGGCCAAACCGGCCCGGCGGGCGAGACCGAGGGCGTCGCAACACCGTCGCGCCAGCAGGCTCTCGATGCGGTCGGCAAGCTCAGGTGACACCGCGACCGGCCGTCGCGCCGCCCGCGCGAAAATCCGCTTTGCTACCGCCCGTTCCACTATATCGCGGCGCGGCGTCAACCACAAACCCCGTCCGGGAAGCCGCCCCTCGATATCGGGCACTATCGCGCCGTCGGGACCCACGACAAGCCGCAACAGCGCGCCGCGGTCGCGGACCTCACCGGTTACGATGCACCGGCGCTGGGGGCGCTGCGGCGGCGGTGCCGTTGTTGGCACCTCGCCCGCCTCTGGCGCTATGTGCTGGGTAGTAGACGTTGCGGTTACTCCTTCTGGGCCGCGTCGGTTTCGGCAGGATCGAACCAATGTGCGCGGGCCGCCATGATCAGCGCATTTGAGTCGTCGAGCTCGAGCTTCACGCCGCCCTTGTCGGAGGCAGCGAGCATCTCGACCAGCTCGTCGCCGGCAAGCCCGGCGAAATCATCCAGGGTCTTGATGCCGTTCTCGGCAAGCGTGACCAGCATGCCGGGGGTCAAGCCTTCAAGCGCGGCCAGGTCGTCGGCAACACCCAGCTCGCGGGAGCGGCTCTCGTACTCGCGATCGCGGCGCTCCAACGCGTTGCGCGCCCGTTCCTGAAGCTCGCCGGCGACCTCGACATCGAAGCCCTCGATCTCGGCCAGATCGTCGACCGGCACGAAAGCAACTTCCTCAAGCGAGCCGAAGCCCTCGGTGACCAGCAGATGGGCAATCACGTCATCGATGTCGAGCGCGTCGATGAACATCTGGCTGCGGGTGCGGAATTCCTCGGTGCGCCGCTCCGATTCCTCGGCCTCGGTCAGGATGTCGATGTCCCACCCGGTCAGCTGCGAGGCAAGGCGCACATTCTGGCCGCGCCGGCCGATCGCCAGGCTCAGCTGATCGTCGGGCACGACAACCTCGATCCGCCGCTGTTCCTCGTCCATCACCACCTTGGTCACTTCGGCGGGGGCGAGCGCGTTGACGACAAAAGTGGCGGGGTCCGACGACCACGGGATGATGTCGATCTTCTCGCC